>CAZANH010000267.1:0-2122 GCA_964486515.1 uncultured Eubacteriales bacterium | reverse complement strand
CGAGAAATGCAATGGAGTTTTCTTTTTGACTATCAATAAGTAACTGTGTGTACGTATCAGATGCTTTAGCAATTGTACCATAGTGTAGAACCTTAATGTCTTGCCACTTATCCTTAGAATTCCCACGGTAGCAGTAGTTTTTAGTTTTTATAGAAGAATACTCAGACCATTCTTCATAATCCCAGTCTAGATCTAGTGTAAAGTCAACTATCAATTGACGGATATAATCTCTTCAATTTTATTCGAGAGTCCTTTGTCGTAAATTGCCAGTCAATCTGGTTATTCTTTGAGTTTCTTTCATCAGCCCATGCAACAATTTCTTCATTCAAAGTATTGATGTTGCCAATTCTTCTGTTGATACATTGTCTTTGCATTATGCTCAATTCAATCTCTGCCATGTTTAACCAACTGCCATGTTTAGGCGTGTATATAAACTGAAATTTTTCAACTAATGCTCGGGCATCTTCCGGCGAGAAAACCTCATAAAAAGCACCTATACTGTGAGTACCGTAGTTATCAAGAACAATCGTAATTGTCTCTGCTTTGCAATATTTATCTGCAATCTTTTTCATGAAATATGCCCAGTCTCTCTTTGTTTTCGTCCCAGTAACTTCGACAACTCGTTTACCGGTTAGTGGTTCAGTAGCGATAAAGATGTTGCTCATTCCATTACGTCTGTATTCATAATCATATTTCGTCGGTTGACCCGAACAAAAATCAATTGGAATTCTAATTTCTTCGATAAGTTGCTTGGGGGTTTCATCCATACATATCACCGGATAATTTTCACAGTATTGTCTTTTATAGACATCAAGAATAACTTCCATCCTTGCGACAAATTCACCATTCTCCTTAGGGGGAATAACCCAAGCTATCGTCTTCCAAGGTTTAAGTTCGTTTTTTTTAGTGTTTGCCTAACGGCCTCATGAGATATGTCTTCGACATACTTCAATTCAACCAGCTTATCTGCAAGCAAACGTAACGACCATCTGGCATAACCTGAGGGAGGATCACTACAGCAAAGGGCAATTAAGTGTGCTTCTACCTCTCCATCAACTTTCTTCTTATATACTCGATTGGATTGCCTTGGACCCATTACAGCTTCAAGCCCCTGTTCAACAAATTTCTTTTTTACCCTGTCAATAGTTCTCATGCTCGTTCTTACGATGTCGCATATCACTTCGTTTGAATGCTTTTTACCACCTTCTCCGACATCACAACTCAACAGTATCAATGCATTTCTAACTTTGTCTGCTGAATATTTACCTTTGTTAACGATTCTCTCAAGCATTTCTCTCTCATCTGGCGTCAATGTAACTACATATTTTACCATAACTACCTCACTTTGTTTCGTGAGGACAAATATATATAACATATACGTCATGTCAAGCTTGACTTTACACTAGATTTGTGGTAAGAATTTTTTTCTGATGGTAAACTTGGGTTAAGTTCATGCTTCTAAATTAAACCATTAAAGGTTCTTCTGGCTTGTAATGAGACTGATAATCCTTAATTTGTTGTTAGAGTCAGTGCATCCTCAAGGTAAAAAACGTCTTTAGTCATTCCCACGTTCTTATACAACTTGCTTCGCTAGAGCTGACGGTTTCTCTCTATATCGAAGAATGAAACGCTGCAATAAAGCCATGTCGGTTATATAATCAATGATTTCTACAGTATTAAGTATATGTCCCCACTATTTGTGTTTACAAGCTTCTTTTAAACTCTCTACACAAAACACCTTTTCAATATATTTATCATAGTTTAGTTTGTCATGCATGATAACATTGTCGATCTTTGTCTTAAAGCTTTTCCTTCTACAATGTTCTTCAAAATCATCTTTCATGACTGATGATATTATACTTAGTATGAAATCAATCCTTGAAGGTTCTTCTTTTAACTCTAGAACTCCCTGTATTTGACTCCAGTATTGTGAGATCACAGAACTCGCTATTCTATCAAACTGTTTACTTTCTCTGTCTAAGGTAGCTTTTGGTTTAATGTCTTTTATGATCTTATAACTATTGCTTATCAGCTCTGGAGTTAATGGAATTATTGTTATTAGTGTTATTGCTGGTGTTAGCCAGTCTTTCTTGTTCAGCAGATGTTTCTTTTTCCTGTTTCT
>CAZANH010000266.1:0-9955 GCA_964486515.1 uncultured Eubacteriales bacterium | reverse complement strand
AAAAGTTCAGAATTATTAGTATCTATACCTACATCATTGCTTTTTTCATACACGTATGAAAAATCATCACATGTATCAAATGTTTCTCTGCCTCCGGCTGAAAACGAAGACACATTTTGCACCTCAATGTTTTTATACATGCAATCCACATGTGATGGTTTAAGTCCTATACATCCATTGCTAAAAGCGGAATCTTTATCATCTCTTACCAATTGGGAATCAATATATAATTTGAAATTATCCTGATATACTTCAACCTTTAAATCAGTCCATTGTTCTGTTTCAATAAAATCAACTTCTTTTGCAGTCCCTATCTGGGTAATGCCTCCATTTTTTACCTTCATCAATCTGGCTTTATTGTCATCCCCTATAATATATGCATAATAGTTTTCCTTATCTTTGTATCTGAATACCGTTCCTATACATCCGCTTTTGGGATCTCCATAATAATGAATAGGTTCATAATTGGGTTTTACAGAAACACTGTAACTGTAACTGGTCCACTGTTGGTCTCCGCCAACAATAAAAGGACTATACAAAGCTGCTTCCCACAAATCTGCATTTCCATAACCTTCTGTCATATTGAAATTACGCAAAACTTTTTCTGAAGAATCAATATCAACCTTCCAGTCCCCTCTTCCTTCCACTATCTGCCATCCGGAAGGGCTCTCTCCTTCTGAGTCATTACTGAAATCATACGTCCAGGGAATGGGTTTTTCAGGAACAATTTTAATTGAACATGTATTATAACTATTGCTATCAAGCTTGCTAACAGCTTTTATGGTCACAGTATCCGGAGAAGGTACGGAAGAAGGTGCTGTATAAACACCTTCCTGGGTTATCGTTCCAACCGTACTGCCCCCACCTTTTACATCATTGACATACCAATCAAATGTAGCATCATTTCCCTCCGTCGGAACGGCAGTTATCTTGAATTCATTATTGACAACAATTTTTTCAGGTACAGGGAACGGAAATTTTACTTCCAGTGAATCATATGCCGGGTCATAAGAAGAACCCTGTTCTATTACAATAACATTGTGCACGTCAAGTTCCGGTACATCAATAGCAGCTACTCCGTTTTCATAAGTATAGGACAAAGTCTGTTTTCTGTTTTTTGATATTTTGTCGGGAGTAGTCATCCATATGTTGTTCGGAGCGGTGGACAACTCTATATCAACAGTAAAATCAGACTTTTGGTCTATAACTTGCTGACTATTATCATAATTGCCATTTACCAAATGCAAAATGGTTCTTCCAGTTTGTTCAAAAGCACTTGTATATATATTACTTTCGCTTGCATTTATACTCGGATTGATAAATGCAATGTTATGCCATAATTCACTGTTTTCCCTCATGAACTTGGATGTATTGGCAACATACTGGAATATACCCATTTCAAGGGAATCAAGGCCGTTGTAAAAGGTCCTGAAACTACCAGGAAAACCTCCTGATGCAATTACATGAGCACTCGAAATTCTGTACCAGTTATCCCATTCATCTTCACGATGCGGTCCCCAGTAGCAGGTTGGACTTCCAAAATCAAGGAAATAGTAAAATCGCTTTGGCCATACGTCCTGATGGGCCTGTCTTAAATCAGGAATAAAATTATAGGTGCCATCGTAATGTGCAGTAGAATTGGGGTCATTAGTTTCACCTACAAGCCTATAAGGTAAATTCCTGAGATAATAATCAACCGCTTCCGTGCCATCATTATTCGAGTTGGTTAAATCAGGATAATCCTGCCCACCCACTTTGGAATTTGTGCTTATATGATACACCACAGGAGGGGGGAATTTCGGTATTTATTTTGAATACTATATAATAAATTCTTTGACCATGTTTGGATGTGGTTCTACTTAACAATTTTTCTGTATTGGGAAGGAGATACTCCTACAATTCTTTTGAATGCTCTGTTAAATGATATCGGTTCATCATAGCCAACCATTTGTCCAACTTCATAAACTTTTAAATCGGGCCTGTGAAGAAACTCTTTTGCTTTATTTATTCTAATTCCCGTTACATAATCTATAAACCTCTTGCCGGTTTGTTTTTTAAAAAGTTCACTGAAATAACTGTGATTAAGACATACATGTTCGGCTGTCTTTCTAAGATTTATTTTTTTGTTATAGTGTTTATTTATGTATATCTTGGCTTTTTCGACTATTTTTTTACTGCGTCGGATGCGAAGCATATTCATTTTTTCAATTATTCTGAAAAACCCACGCACTACATATTCCCTGAGTTGATATAAAGTACTTGTTTTTTTGATAAAATCAACAATATCATAAACCTCATCGGCATATTTTTCGGAAGCTTCCTTGAAATCTCCAACATTAACATACAGCTTGTTTAAAATATTTACCAAAGTCTTTCTGTATTGAGTGGGAGAAATATTATTTTTATCGAGTCTGTCCATAATTTCTTCAATACATCTTTTGGATTCCGGTACATTACCTACCTCAATCCAATTCAAGAGTTTATTATGGATATTTTTAAATTCATTTTCATCTATCGTATTGTAGCAACACTCACTTTCCTTATATAAAATCACCCTGTCTTCACCCTCATAAAATCTTCTCTCAAGTGCAGCACAAGCTTGATCATATGCCCTGCATGTTTTGTATATGTCATCAAATATATTACTTATTCCTGTTGAAACAGTATATGATTTTTTATTGGCAATGCTTTCTCTGGATTTTTCAAAAGCGGTTGTGACAGATTGTATTAAACTGTCATTACCTGTAAATAATACAACCACTCCCAATTCGCTTTCGGTGACAAATACCTTCAGGTTTCGTGCATACCTTTTAATCAACTCTTGTACATTTTCCCTCAAATTTATACCTTTATCCTTACTATTGAAATAATCAACACTTGTTATTGCAATAACAAACTTGCCAAAACGGGAAACGTCAAATTCATTCAGTTTGTTTGACAAATCCACTGTCTCAGTTTGTTCCTGTATTAATTGATTCAGTATCTTTTCCCTGACAACTTCCATGCTGTTTGCAACTTTTTTCTTTAAAGCCCTGGCTTGCTTTTCTTTTTTTTTATCACTTTGGATATCTTTTGCTACTTTACGCAAAAGTTTTAACAATTCTTCATTTTCCACAGGTTTTAAAAGATAGTCCTCAGCCCCGGATTTAAGGGTCTCTCTCACAAATTCATATTCATCAAAACCGCTAAGTACTATAATTTTTAACTTCAAGTCATCATCATTATTAATGTACTTGATCAACTGTACACCGTCCATAACAGGCATTTTTATATCTGCAATCAGTATGTCGGGATACAGCTGCTTTATGGCAGCTAACGCTTGTTTACCGTTTGACGCCTCTCCTACAATTTTGTACTCGGAAGTATTGTTCTCAATAATTGCTTTTAGTCCTTGTCTTATAATCTTGTCATCATCAACAATCAATATCTTAAACAAACCTATCCCTCCCACCCCCTGTTTTCACTCAATATTATTTTAACTCAAATTATTTGTTTTGACAATTTATTTTGTACTGTTCCTTTTTTTATTGTATAATAAAAACAGTGTAATAATTGCGTGGGGATTATATATCATGGGTAATAAAGAAAATAGCTACGGATCAACATACAAAAATAAATTTTTCAGTTTCAGAAATATTTCTATCACAACAAAACTTGCTTTGGCATTCAGTTTTGTATTCATTTTGATGATTATGTTATCGTTCATTAATTTTGCAAATTATAGGGAAGATAAAAAAGCAAGCACGCTGAACGTTATAAAACAAACAAATAGTCAAACTGTAAACGAGGTTGACAAATATGTAGAGGATTTAAACAGCATTACAAAATTTCCTTTATTTGAAGAAATTAATGAAGATAATTTCTTGAATAAATTGGAAATTTTTAATGAGACAAATAAAAGTGACTTGATTTTTCAAAAATTAGTCCACCGTGTTTTCTTCAAAATCTTTAACTATAAGTCACATATTCAATCAACCTTTATTTTCAACCTAAATGGCAAAAATGAATACAAAATGAAGGGCAGTGCAATGTACAAAGAGTATAATCCCAGTGAGCAACAATGGTTTCAACAAAGCATTGATAACTTTGGCGAACCTGTAATAATCAGTACTTTTGAACTCCCTAATGTAACAGACATTCACGAAAAACCAGTCCGGATGTTCTCAATGGCAAGAGGAATTGTCAGAGTGGAAGATGCCGAAGTCCTTGGAATTATAATGGTAAACACTGATGTAGACTTTTTGAATGATATATGCAAAAAGGCACTTATTGTTCCGAATCAAAGGATTATAATTGTTGACGATGAGAAAAATATTGTTTACGATACGGTGCAATCAAATATTACACATAAAATAGAACCTGAAATTTTTAAAGCTGCTGATACAAAAACCAATCAATCCGAAGAACTTACAATTGACAACATTGATTTTCTAATCAGCCGTAAGTCTTTCGACAACACGAACTGGACATTAATTAATATGATTCCTGTAAATTCTTTGAACAAAAATATAAACCAGATAAGAAACAATACTATTCTAACAACCATTATACTGATTTTAATCTATTCGCTTTTTGTTTTAGCCATATCGGCCCAAATTGTAAACCCGATAAAAAAACTGGTCAAATTGATGAAAAATTTTCAAAAAGGTGATTTTGATGCAAAAATCAACTTGAAAGGACATGATGAAATTGGACAACTCGCTGAAACTTTTGACAATATGACTGCAAAAATCAAAAAACTGATTAACGAAGTCTATGAAGACAAAATAAAACAAAAGGAACTGGAACTCCAGATGCTGCAAAATCAGATTAATCCTCATTTTCTATACAATACTCTGGAAGCAATCCATATGATGGCTGAAATAAACAAGGATACTGAGACCTCAAAAATGGCAAGGTCTCTTGGGAAAATCCTGAGATATAGTCTAAAACGCGAAAAAGATACTGTAACAGTATACGAAGAGATTGCACATACCAAAGAGTATGTTATGCTCCAGAAGAACAGGTTTGATGATATTTTCACCGTTGAAATCGACGTGAACAAGTCCTTGTATGATAAATCCGTTATTAAACTGCTACTTCAACCAATAGTTGAAAATGCTATTTATCACGGTCTTAAAAAGAGAGAAAAAAAAGGTAAAATCCAGGTATTGGGTTATAAGGAAAATAACAATATGATCTTCAAGGTAAATGACAACGGCACAGGTATGAGTGAAAAGCAGGTCCGGCTTATGAACGGTTATATAAACGATCTTAACAATCACTTTGAGGGAATAGGCCTGAAAAATATAAACAAAAGGATAAAACTGCATTATGGCAGTGAATATGGTATAACAGTAATCAGTCAACCGGGGATAGGAACCTCTATAAGAGCTGTTCTGCCGCTAAATTGAATAATTTTATCAGTTCAAATTATTCCCATTACTTCTTTCATTTACTCTATTCTGATTGCATAAAATAATCAATAAAAAAGCTGATTAAATCTGCTTTTTTATTGATTATTTTATATACTCTTATTGTTTTTCAGTTCTCTTTCAATATCGTCGTGCATAGTCAACTTTATTTCACTAACATAATACATTTTTTAAAAAAACTCGTCAATTCAATAAAGAAAAAGGCAATCTCTTTTGTAGTGAAACAGTAATATTATCACCATCAGGCAAATATACAGCTATTTTCCTGTCACTATTCTATGAAAGAAAAAATGCTGTACACTTGTATTATTTGTTTCCTATGTGTATATTTTTCAATACCAATTTTAAAGTTTTTATATCTTTCTTAACGTTATAAGGTATTTTTATTTCATCTTCAGAAGTCTTCATAAATTGTACAAATTTCCCATTAACCTTTACTTTTGTATCATATCCCAAACAACATTTTATAATAACATCAGTATTATGACATATATCTGTGTCATGGGCAATCTCGACTTCAATAGATTTGTTCTCTTTGTCAAGTTTCAACCTGCTGACTGACCCCGCAGCAGTTTTCAACTCTCCTTTGAAATCAGTTTTCTGATTTTCACAATCTGCTATATTCCACATGATTTTTTTAGCAGAAACTTCCCATGGACACAACTCCACAATGCGTCCATCGTTGTGTTCAACAGCTTCACACATAAAAGCGTTGAGTCCTTTTTCAGTTGAATAGTATACAAAAGCAGACAATGCCTTCAATGCTCCATACAGTCCCAGTCCAATATCTCCACTGAATGCATGGAATCCATAATTGGGAGACTCCTGCTCCCAACAATAACTCATGCTGCCGCTGCCATCCTGGTGTATTTTGCTGAATACTCCGAGTATACCTCCATATACAGCTGACAAAATGTCTACATCCACTTCCGTCGCAGCTTTTGATATTGACTTGAGCAAAGCCTGTGAGTTAAATGGACCGGTATAATGCAGACAACATTCACTGAAGTCGTACTCTGCATCCCACCACCTTATATCACTGCCGTGCCACCACCATGCCGGCTGGGACCCTTTTGCAGCCAGAGTTATTTCTGAAAGCTTTTTCAGCCACCACATATCATCGTAATAATCAGCAAAATGTGTTACACATTCATAACCAGTATTGTCATAGGCACATTCAGAACCATACGGGACATTATTCTCAAAAAGTCTTCTCCTATGTTCATTTACCTTCAACAACAATTCGTAATATTCCTGAATCATATCTTCATCCCGAAGAGAGCCAAGTATTTCAAATATTCCCTGTCCACCCATCAACCCAACTATAAGATCCATAGCTCTGGATGCTTTGTACATTTTCACAAGGGTGGAATATGCAAATTCCAAATACTCTTGAGGCTCGTACTCAGATGTCAAACCATATCGGGAACCAATTTTATACATCGCATGATAAAAGTTTGCCACATGCATATAATTATAAGCTCTGTCAGTATGATATTTCTCGAACCACCATACTATTTCCCCCGTTTCAGGATTTTGAAGATATCTTCTTACGTACTTTTTCGTATATTTTTCAAGAGCAGTCACTTGTTCCTTTTCAGGGAAAAGCACATTTTTCAATGCAACGAACATAGCTTCTGTAATACCACCTTCGTACGAGCCGTTTCCCCAGAGACTTTCCTCTTTTACAAACAAACCTGGCTTGTATTTAATGTTTCCGTTTCAAATATATAATTGCGTGCACTGTAATTTTTTCATGATTATAAATCCATTTTCCACTTTTGCTTTCAAATGAAAGCCATTCACCCACACAGACCTGTTCATCATTCCTGGTTTTGCAGGATAGACAGACAGCCCCGTAACCTGGTACCGACAAGTCATGTTCCTTGCTGTCTATTAAACGCATGTCCCTTGAACTGTCTGCAAAATTTATTTGGTTCCCATCTTCTTCGAAACCCAAATAATACAGATGTCCATTTTCCTGTTCAACTATTGTATCAAGTTTGAATTTGTTACACATATTCTCATCCTTCCTCTTTTAATACAATATTAAAAAGTGAAGATAACTGAAAAACAGTTATCTTCACAAAAAATTCAGTCGCTTAAAATTAATGCGATTGTATAATATCCGACTTAATCACACCAGTATCTTCGTCCCCATTCATATCTGCCGTAAGTATCTATAGTGCAAGTATCATAATAGGTCTTCAAATCTGTCCTGTCCGAATCAGGTGTTCCATGCTTGTAAACTGTCTCAACCACTAATCCGTTTCTTTTTATTACAATATTGTCATAAACAACCTGGAACGTCTTATTCGAACCATCATTTTCAAAAACAATGTCCCACCTGTTTGATGTTTTACCCACCATCTCAGTCGTTATCGGCAGTATCCTGTGATACCATTTCCGATAGGCTTTTGGCCTTATATCACCGATATAACCTGCTATGCCATTCTGGTCATCCCAGGTGTACTGTCTTAAAAATGTGGAATCATTATTTGAAACATCCAGGCCACCTATTCCCGTCTCATTGTTCAGGAGCATCACATCGTATTTTATTACATCGCCCTCCTGGAATGTATACTGCAGGTCGGAAATCACATGCAGGTTGTTCTTGTTCACCCCGGTTGTTCCGTCAGTCGTAGTTGTTAAGATAATTCCAGTCTCTCTCTGCTCTGTCACCTTGAATTCAGTGACGCAGGCCTGACCTCCTGTCTGATCAGGACCATCAGGTTTAATAATCTTCAATCTTACATATCTACCTTCGGTTGGAGTAAACGGTAGCCTTGCATATAAGTCTGTAGAATCTCTAACTTGCTTGACAGTAGTCCAATTACTGCCGTCAACCGATATCGATATATCATAATCCGTTGCAAATCCTGATTCTTCAAAAAGTACGTATGCACATTCAAGTCTCTCAAATACACCTCCAAGGTCCAAATCCAGCATGTAGGCATATTGACCATCAGGCTGGGCATAAGTCAAGCCTTCTCGATCTCCATCTATAGCCTTATCTGCTTCATGCCCTGTAAGCATGGTAGCCAGACTGCCATCCAACCATCGGGCTGTTATATCTTTACCATGTTCAAGATTTTGATATCTGTATACTTCAAAATCATATACGCCTGCCTGACCGCCTGTTTGGTCCGGTCCATCAGGTTTTATCATCTTAAGACGGACATATCTGGCCGCTCTGGGCTCAAAAGTATGCTTTTTCCATCCACCTGACTCATTTCCAGTAACCGAGGCAACTGTTGTCCAATTTGTACCATCCAAAGATATTTGAATATCATACTCGGTTGAAAAACCGTCAGGATGATAATTGATTTTTACCTTGTTGATATTATGGACTGCTTCCAGGTCGACATCCAACATCCATGCCCAATTTCCAGATGCCTGTGCATATGTGGTACTGTCTCCGTCTATTGCCTTGTCAGCTTCAAGTCCATCATGCATATCTGATATACTTCCATCCAGAGCGCGTCCCACTGCGTCCCTTTGACACGCTACATCAAGCACCGGATCCGGAACAGGTGACGGAGAGGGTAATGGAGCCGGGGTCGTTTCCGAGCCAAGTTCTCCGATTGTCTCAATTTCATTTACACAAGCCTGGCCGCCTGTCTGATCCGGTCCGTCAGGCTTTATCATCTTAAGACGGACATATCTGCAATCCGTAGCCGCAAAGCTATGTTCTTTCCAACCACCTGAAGTATTATTCGTGACCTGCACTTGTGTCGTCCAGTCTGTTCCGTTTTCCGAGGTCAAGATATCATATTCGGTTGCAAAACCGTCTTCATGAAAACACACCCTTACTTTACTTATATTATACAGTTTACCCAGATCTACGTCCAACATCCATGCCCAGTTTTCAGATGCTTGTGCATAAGTACTTTCACTGCCGTCAACAGCATATTTGGCTTCACTGCCATTATGCATATCTGAAACAGTTCCATCCAGAGCACGCCCGGTAGCTGTTTTACCTATTGCATGATTTATCGTATCAGCCGGTAATAAATCAGTATACGCCGATTCCAGGCCGACATTATCCAGTATTGCTGCCGGAACACCGTCACTAGTAAGTGAATTGTAGACTTTGGCACTATCCTTCTCATACCACTGACTCCCACCTGTATTACCGTCAAAGCTGCTGAGGTCATTCATGTAATTCCACATAATATTATGGTCATAACCCAGAGTCATCAAAAGACCTGCCAGTTGATCATTATAAAAGATGCCTTAAAGAGAAACTTGGCCAAAAGGATGAGTATATAGCAAAGCTGACGGCGGAAAACCAGGAATTGAAAAATGAGTGCGAACTACTGAGAGGAAGGTTGTTTTTATTGATGCAGAAACAGACAATGTTCTAAAAAATACATAGTAACAAAAAATTAAATATATTCGGAGAATATTTCTCGCAAAATATTGATTATTGAATACAATGCGTATATAATGGTAATAATATTAATGCATTTGTGAGAAATAATCTCAAAGGATGGAGTGGTGTATATGTTATGTCAATTTACATTTGAAAATTTTAAGTC
>CAZANH010000265.1:0-2191 GCA_964486515.1 uncultured Eubacteriales bacterium | reverse complement strand
TGAGCTGTTGCCGATGAAGTCACATCCGGCAAATCCGATTACGATCAGCAGTATTACTGACGACACCAGTAGTTTTCGCAGACTTTTTGTAATATTCATATAATCCTCCTGAGAGTTTCCTGACAATGTGGGATACCTTTCAGAAAAACTGTAGATATTAAGCAGATTGTAATTACAAATGATAATCATTACGCTTATTCTAAGTGCAGCATATTTTTTCTAGGCAGTCTTTGGCTTTGGTTCTGCTTTGATTTCAGTTCTATCGCTTTCTCTGCTGCTCTTGAAAAAGGAAAATGCCATATATGAACAGCAGCTACCCCGTAGGTTGTTTTTTTCATCCGGTTACTGAACTCGGCTGTAATGTCATAAGTGTACAATAATCACCCGCGCCCACGAAATTATTTCTGAACTAAAAATTCTAAAGCATTCATCCTTTGTATACCATTATAGTCTGCGATTGGATCATCATCGAGTGTAAGAATTAATTTAGGATAATGATCGTCGATTTTTTGTAATGGAGTAAATTTCCGTTTTAATGTTGATGCTTCTCTTATAGTAGCTGCTACTTGATAATATGAAATATTACCATTTTTCATGGCTGCAAAATCGACTTCCAAATTATCAACTTGCCCTACATAGACATCGTAACCTCGACGTATCAGCTCTAGATACACCACGTTTTCAAGAGTATGACCTACATCAGTATTCCTTTTCCCTAAAAGCATGTACCTTAAGCCAATATCCACAATATAATACTTTTCTAAGGTTTTGAGATATTGTTTCCCTTTGATATTGTATCGCTTAGCTTTATACAGTATTAAACTGTCAGTTAGAGCCTTTATGTACTTTTCTACAGTTTTAGGATCAATTTTTCTACCATGAGATGTCATAGTATTGGCAATTTTTGTTAGTGATGTTTGGTTTCCTATATTATCGAATAGAAATCTCGTAACATCCTCGAGCATCATGACATTAGAAATCTTATTTCTAGTTATTACATCTTTAAGAATAACAGTACTGTATAGACCCTGTAGTTACTCATGTATAATCAGATCATTATCACCTAGTTGTACTGTGTAGGGAAATGAACTGTTCTCAAGATATCTGCGATACAATTCGCTGATAGATTTAGTGCTTGATATACCTGAAGTATACTCACTGAATGAAAGGGGAAGCATTTCTACTTCAATATAACGGCCTGACAATAATGTTGCTAATTCACCGGACATGAAATAAGCATTTGAACCAGTGATATACAAATCAACATTCTTCTGAATAAACAAACTGTCAACGGCACGCTCAAATTGGCTTACATGCTGTATTTCATCCAGAAAGATATAGGTCATTTTATTTGAATCCATTTTTGATCCTATATACTTATACAGGGATTTATAATCACGTAATTCATCATAAGCCATATCTTCAAAATTTATGAAGATGATTTGATCATCACCAATGCCATGATCTTTGAGATAGTGTATAAATAGTTCAATCAATGTCGATTTTCCGCATTTTCTAATGCCGGATATAACCTTAATAACCAACCAATTGGCAATATATTAAGGAAACTAATCCGTAAACATAAGCAATAATCACAATTTGGGGAAAGTATTCTTCAAACTATTATATGGGTGCCAGGACCCGTACCCGAATAACACTCGTAACTCTGAAGACGAGTTATAGTAATTATCTGCAAGGTAAATAATTGTATTGTTTTTAACAAGAGAATGGTTCTGAGTGGAGCCTGGTACTGGAAACACATACCCCACGCAACTTCACGGCAGGGTCAGCGTTTTGCTTCTGCCTGTTGTTTGCCTTTTATACTGCCAGAAATACTCCGGGAAGAACATATCTACAATGATAAAGCTTCACCATCGACTGCTGTTTCATGAAGTTGATTATTCACAAATTTGTGGAGGATACTCGAAACTAATGTTTGATAAGGGATGCCTTCTTCCAGTGCTTTCGCTTTCAGTTTTTGTATATCAACAGAAGACATCCTGATATTCATTCTCTGATCCTTTCGACCGGTATTTGCAGCAATAGCTTTAAATCGCTTTATTTCCTCAGTTGACAGAGGTGTCATGGTAAATTCATCATTTTCTATCGATTCTACTAATTCTTTTTCATATTCATCCATTGGATCAAATTCATTTTTCATTTTTTACTCACCTCCTAATAGAATTTTTGT
>CAZANH010000264.1:0-5456 GCA_964486515.1 uncultured Eubacteriales bacterium | reverse complement strand
TTTCAGCCATCATTAATTGATTTACAATATTTTCAGTATCAAGGCCGGAAGCAAGGCCTGTTATCCTCAGTGTATCAGTATTGGAATATATATTGTCAATCATAGTTTTCACCTTCTTTCATCCACAATTATACCAACCATTTCCCAAATTTTCGCCACCATATCAAGTATTTCTTCGGGAGGTATTTCTCTGATAATTTCATTTGTTTCCGAATCCAATACTTTTATCATTATTTCTTTTGTAGCTTCGTGAATTGTAAACTCAAAATTCCTGTTAGAACCTACAATTGCTTTATTTGCCCGTTCTATTGCTTCAATCACTATTCTCTCCGAGACAGGCAGTTCATTTAGTTCAAATTCATTCATCTGTGAAATGTTTTTTTGCCTTATGATGTCCAGTTTGTTTGTTTTTCTTTGCTCTTGAATATTCTCTTGAATATTACTCAGTGAATCTCTGTTTTTAGCAATGTTAACAGCATCCATGCTTATAACTCTCATAAATATCCCTCCGTGAATATTTCTCATATTTTGTATCGTCATAAAATGCTTAATAGTTTAATATTTTCAAAGATAATCAGGCGTTAATGCTTTCCTGGAAGTATTTTTTTGTCCTTTCAAATTCCGCCCACTGCCCTATGTCAAACCACTGGTGCTCGAAGACAGGATATATGCTTATTTTTCTATTGTCTTTTAACAGAAGCTCCATAAGATTAGTAATATCCATTTTATTACCATTATTAATGTAGTTTACAATTTCAGGCTCTGCAACGTAAACCCCTGTATTCACAACATGTGTATATTTCGGTTTTTCTTCAATTCCATCAAGGTATCCGTCTTCTTTCATATTTAACACACCATAGGGAATCTCAGAGTTCTTTACACATCCAACTGCAGTGAGTACTGCACCTTTTTCCTTGTGGAAATCAAATATTTTGCTGAGGTCTTCTTCAATTATTATATCCGAATTTGATATAAAAAACGTATCTTTTATCATATCAGCTGCAAGCGCTAAACTTCCAATTGTTCCTAAAGGCTTGCTTTCTTTTACATATCTTACTTCATCATATTTCCTGTTAACCTGTTCATCCGAAAAATAGGTTTTTATCATGTCCCCTTTATAATAAATTGATAATATGAATTTTGAAAACCCGTGGTATGAAAAAGAATCCATTATTTTTTCAATTATTGGGTAATCTCCTACAGGAACAAGCGGTTTTGGAAGAATCTTTGTAAATGGTTCAAGCCTTTCACCCATACCTCCCGCAAGTACAAATACAATATTATTCCTTTTTTCTATCCTTTTCTTACTATTTGTAATTAAATTCTTCAGAAATATTACATCAACAACAACATCAAGATTATTTAAAACAGGAATTGAGTTTACCTGAAACTTTTGCATTATCAGTTTTGTTTTCTTTTGAAACATCTGTGACTGGTATATATATACAGGGTTTTTATGCATTGCCTCAGAAATAGAAGTATCCAGCCCTTTTCCCTTTAACATGCATCTTCTTATGTCACCATCCGTAACAGAACCTAATAATTTCAACGATTTATCCACAACATAAACGGTTTTTGCAGCAGTTCTGTCAAGCATCTCCATTGCGCTTTTTATCGTTTCATCTTTGTCTATCAGTACGTCAAGATACTTTACCCCAGCCATACAAACCACCCTTTTATAATCAGTAAAACATTAAATCATATATTATAAATATCGGCTTTATAAATATCTAGATTACACCTTATCCATTCAATGGTCTTTTTAAGTCCTGACTTTAAAGAAAATTCCGGATACCAGCCGGTATATGTTTTTATTTTTTTATTTGAGCCAAACAGCCTCTCCACTTCACTATTTTCGGGTCTGAGTCGCTCTTCGTCGCTCACAATAGATGCATCCGGATAAATTATGTCAATAAGCATCTGCGCTAATGAACCTATTGATATCTCACTGTTTGCAGCAATATTTACCTCTTCTCCTATAAGGCTTTGAGTTTCTGCTATTTTTACAAAACCTCTTACGGTGTCCTTAACATAGTTAAAATCTCTTGTAGGAGAAAGGCTACCAAGTTTTATACGGCTTTTCTTTAAAAGCAGCTGTGATATTATTGTCGGTATAACTGCTCTTGCAGACTGCCTCGGCCCATATGTATTGAAGGGCCTTACTATTGTAACAGGCAGATTGAAACTTCTGTAAAATGCCTCGGCAAGCCTGTCAGCTCCGATTTTTGTCGCAGAATACGGTGACTGGCCTTGAAAAGGATGTTTTTCATCAATAGGTATGTACTTTGCAGTACCATAAACTTCGGATGTCGATGTTACAAGTACCCTTTCAACATCTTCATCAAGAGAAGCCTGAAGTATATTAAGAGTACCCTTTATATTTGTATCAACATATGTATCAGGAGAATGATAACTGAATGGTATTCCTATCAGCGCTGCAAGGTGATATATTTCATTCATCCCTTTCACTGCTTTCCTTACTCCATTTGAATCCCTTATATCTCCCGCAAATACTTCTATGTTTTCAAGCTTGTCCTTTTCAATTTTTTCAAGCCATCCCCACGAATTAAAGGAATTATAATGTACAAAAGCCCTTATGTTATACCCCTTTTCCAAAAGCCCCTCAACAAGATGGCTTCCTATAAACCCTCCTGCACCTGTCACTAACACATTTTTCATTTCCCGTACCTTTCATGCCTTTCCCCGTTTTTTTTATCACTGTTAAACTTATCAAGCAGTGCCGATGCTGTAAAAATATCTTCTTCACTGTCAATGTCAACCGAATATATATTATCCATAACATATGGTATTGTTTTATCAGTCTGGAAGTAACCGTGTTCATAAAGCTTTTCCGTCTTGATTATATATATCGCACCATTCAAGCGGAACAGCTTTTCAAAACTTTGCCTCTGGTGCTCTTTTTTCATATCATAAGTATTAATATTTTCCAAAAACCCGCTGTTGTTTACTCTCCTTACCCACTGAATGGGGTGCTCCATGGGTGTTATTGAAACCAATGAATCCACTTTGTCGAAATTTTCAAGAAACAAGCCCGCTGCCTCATCGATGTGGGTTGAATCCCTTAAAGGGCATGTACACTGGAGAAGTGAAACCATATCCGGAATATAATTTTCGGATTTCAAAACCTCAAGTGTATACATGATTGCATCCATACTGGGGGTATTGTCACGTGCAAGTCTTTCAGGCCTTCTGTATACTTCTGTCCCGTATTTGAGACTTAATTTTGCAATTTCTTCATCTTCCGTACTCACAATAAGCCTTGTTAAACTGCTTGACTTAAGAGCAGCTTCTATCGTCCATACCAAAAGAGGTTTACCGTTCAAAAGCCTTATATTCTTTTTTTTTAATCCTTTTGAGCCTCCTCTTGCAGGAATTATGCCCAAAATATCATAGCCTGCCATATCATACACACCCTAATCAATCTGTTCATCTTTTTTGTAATCTCTTTGTGCCCTCATACCGATAATCCAATCTATTTGGGAGGGAGGTTTTCCTGTTGCCGGCCTTTTTACAGCAAGCATCTGCCTTGTTATAATCTCCCCTTTTCTTATATCAACCGCTGCCACAACGCTTTTTCTTGCTGGAATTATATTTGCACTTTCACATTCAACTGGTTTTTTAATTCCGTCTCCATATGCTTTTTCAATATTTCCTATACTGCTTACAAGTTTTCTTAGCTCATCAGGTTCAAGGGACATTCTGTGGTCAGGTCCATACATATTTTTATCAAGTGTAAAATGCTTCTCTATTACACTGGCTCCTAATACTGCGGCTGCAATAGATATTTCAATACCCAGTGTATGATCGGAATAACCAACACTTAAGCCAAATTCCCTGCCCATAGTCTTCATCGCCATAAGGTTTACATCACAAACTTCCGTTGGGTAGCAAGTGGTACAGTGCAGAAGAGTAATGTCAATCTTATCGTCCACTTCATAAATCCAGTCGAGAGCCTGTCCAACCTCGTCAAGTGTTGACATTCCCGTTGAAAGTATAATTGGTTTGTGTTTACCCGCAATATGTTTCAGATATGACTTATTTGTGATTTCTCCGGAAGGGATCTTGAATATCTCCATGCCAAGTTCTTCCAACATATCTGCCGATTCTTCGTCAAAAGCCGTAGACATGAATTTTATATTTCTTTCCCGGCATCTTACAATAAGTTCCATATGCATCCGCCTGTCAAGTTCCAGCTTTTTAAGCATTTCATACTGAGTTTCATTGTTTCCCAGCAAGACCTTCTGGTATTCCGCTTTTTCAGCTTCCCTTATAACCAGGCTATCAGCCTTGAACGTCTGGAACTTCACAGCACTACAACCTGCAGCTGCTGCCTCATCTATCATTTTCCTTGCAATAGCCATATCACCGTTGTGATTGACCCCGGCTTCGGCAATAATAAATACTCCCAATTACACCACCCCCAGAATAAGCTTTATCTGATTATATAATAAACCTGATTGGCTGCTGTTTCAACTCATGTTTTATTGCTTTTTATAACACGTGCAGGAACACCTACAGCAATCGAATCAGGAGGTATATCCAATATTACGGTGCTTCCTGCACCTATTATGCTATTTCTGCCTATTGTTACGTTTTGTATTACAACCGCTCCCGCTCCTATCATCGAATTTTCCTCAACTGCAACTCCGCCGCTAAGTACTGCTCCCGGGGCTATATGTACATTATCTCCAATCCTGCAGCCATGCTCTATTATACTACCGGTATTAATAATACAGTTACTGCCTATGGAAGTACCTGTATTTATTATGCAGCCCGCCATAATTATATTTCCTGTCCCGATTTCAATATCCTCTGACCTTATTGATTTACCATGTATTATATTAATACTTTCAAAGCCTATGGTTGTAATCTTTTTTTGCAGCTTATTTCTCAGTTCCTGATTTTTTGTAACTCCCACCGCTATGAAAGCATATTTTAAGCCTTTTACATATAATTCGGGCAATATGCTGTCGTCACCCATCACCGGTATACCTGAAATTTCATGTCCAATTAAAGACCTGTCCTCTTCTGTAATCCCAATTATCCTGTACTGCCTGCAGTATTTTTGAGCTGTTTCTATAACAACCCTGGCATGTCCGCCTCCTCCAAGGAGTACAACCTCTTTTGGAAGAGGATTTGTTTTTCTCAATTATCATTCCTCCAATTCCATATAAAATCAAAGTTTCCCTTCCAAACCTGCAATAGTAAAATCAATATCAAAAAAATCTTTTTTAATATTTAATTAACCTCCCTTAAAAGCATAAAGGCTTCCGCATATTCGGCTCCAACAATTGATCCCCTGAATCTTGCAAGAGCTTTTATGTTTTCAACACTCCTTGGTAATGGTTGCTTTTGAATCTCGGATTCATATACTTTCATAATATTAATTTTTCTTTCCAAATAATCTGTTATATCGCAATAATAATTAGGAATAA
>CAZANH010000263.1:0-1878 GCA_964486515.1 uncultured Eubacteriales bacterium | reverse complement strand
ACCTCAAAAATGAGTACAAGTTAATATTTCGCAGCGCCTAAGCAAAAAACCCTACCTTTATCATAAAAGACTCTACTGTTTTTTGGATTTAAAAATGATAATATAGTTGTAAATGAACACATATAGTAAGGGAGATGAATTATTATGAAAAAGAACATAATGTTAATATTTACAGACCAGCAAAGGTTTGATACCATTGGAGCGTTAAACAACAGCATTATCAAAACGCCTGCACTAAACAGCCTGGCTGAAAAAGGAGTGTCTTTTACAAGAGCCTATACTCCATGTCCCGTATGCATACCTGCAAGATACGCCATGAAAACCGGCCATATGCCTCACAGGACTGACTGCGTTTATAACGGGACAATGCCTGATGGAAGAAAAAGCTTTATGCAGATACTGAATGAGAACGGCTACCAGACTCACGGAGTGGGGAAAATGCATTTTTCCTTCAAGAAAGAAGGTGCATTGACAATGTGGGGTTATGAATCAAGAGACGTATCTGAGGAAGCGGCGCCCTATGATTATGGACAATATCTGGCTGATACCGGCTATGGTCATGTAAAGGACCCATACGGAGTAAGAAGTGAAATGTACTATATTCCCCAGCCGTCACAGATGCCTGCAAGACATCATAACTCCACATGGGTTGTGGACAGAAGCATTGATTTTTTAGACAAAAGAGATACTGAAAGGCCATTTTTTCTGATGACAAGCTTTATAAAGCCTCATCCCCCGTTTGAAGCGCCAGTCCCTTGGAACAAACTGTATAGAGGGCCTGAAATGCCGCTTCCCAAAAGACCTGGGGAAACTGATGGATTTATGACATTCTGGAATCGTTTCCAAAACAGATACAAATACAGGGATCAGGGAATTGATGACAACCTGATGAGGCAGATAAAGGCGTTGTACTACAGTTCCATCTCGTTTGTGGATTACAATGTGGGAAGACTGCTTGAATATATGGAAGAGAAGGGTCTTATGGAAAATACACTAATCATATTTACCTCTGACCACGGTGAAATGCTTGGAGACTATAACTGTGTGGGAAAACGTGGATTTTTAGATCCTGCATCTCATATACCCATGCTGATGGTACATCCCGATCTTCCACGTGGAATTGTTTGCGACAAGCCGGTAAATCTGGTGGACATTTTGCCTACATACCTTGAGTATGCGGATATTGAGCCGCAGGAGGATTACAGCGGAAAAAGCCTGGCAGGCATAGCCAATGGGGATATAAAAAGAGACATAACATACGGACAATACCATAGAGATGAATATGCCATATATATGTAAGTCACTGAAAAATACAAATATATATATTCTGCACCCGACCAAAAGGAATGGCTTTTTGATCTTGAAACGGATCCTGATGAGACAAAAAACAGGGCAAATAATCCAATGTACATTGAACACAGGGATAACATGAAGAACAGGTTGATTGAATACCTGAAAAAAGATGGATACACCAAACCTTTTGATGGGGATGATTTTAAGAAGGGAGAAATCAAGGAATTATCAGATGATCCGGATGCATATCTTTTGTTCCAGGACAAGGCGGACAGCATTCCAAATATTCCCGGCTACGAGAGAGATATGTGCAAATCCGGTTTTCCAAAGGAAGGTCCCTATAAGGTAGGGTTTTAGCCTTTATTATATAAAATAAATTGGGAAAGGACTGATTTAGGAACTCGTGCAAGCATGGAACAGTTTTTGAGGTTTCCTGAAGAAAGTCTGAAAAGAAAAGAGGATCTTTTAACAGAGGAAACTTAATATGAAGATTTAAGGAGTTCGGATTATTATTTATGTAAAAAATATTATACAAGGGGCCAAAATAATGAACAAAACACCAAATATTTTAATGATAGTATCAGA
>CAZANH010000262.1:0-12929 GCA_964486515.1 uncultured Eubacteriales bacterium | reverse complement strand
CAGCATTTCCAGAACCTGCAGGACCTCTTTTTCGTTTTGTTCAATTGTGGAGGAATCCGTTTCATCCGGGTTGGAACTTTTTTGAGCATCCTGTTCCTCATTTGAAGCTTGATCCTGTCTGTTTTGTTCGGATTGTTCTTTCTGCATCTCTTCCTGATCTTTCTGCTGGTTTTGTTCCTGCTCCTGCTCCTGCCCCTGATGCTGGTTATACTGCTGTTGCTGTGAGTCCTCCTCATTTTTCTGTGAACTGTCATCCTGGTTCCGGCCGTTTTCCTGCTGGTTATCCTCTTCATTCTTTTTTTCATTTTCCTGTTGGTTATTATTGTTGCTTTTCTCTTGCTGATCAAATCTTTTTTTTACATATTCATAGTTGTACTTCAAAAGTATATTCTTCGGGAACTCCAGTATCCCCTGCTTGTAAGTTTCCAGGGCTTGCCTGTAATACTCCTGCTTTTGGCCTGCATCATTAACAGCATCACCCAGTTTTAGACTGCAGTTTCCCAAATTCAAGTACTTATCAGGTTCATCCGGTGCTTTGCCATAATATTTTGCAGCCTGCCTATAATCATTTAATTTATAATATGTCTGGCCCGAGTTATAATTCAGTCGAGGGTTTTCCGGTTCCTTCTCTAAACCCTTTTTATAGGCTTCCAGGGCCTGTTCATAATTGCCTTCAACATAAAACCTGTTACCTTCTGTAAGAGCCTTTTTCAAACTGTTATTATAATCAATTGCTCCTGTTAAAAATGTTATAAGCAGTATAACAGCCAGCAATCCTGAAACCAGGAAAATCCTTTTCACTCCGGTTCCCTCCTTTCCGGCAAAAGCCAGGCTGTAATAAACAGCAGTATTCCGACTCCAAGGAAGTACTGGTAAAGCTGCCTGAACTTCTTTATTTTTTCTGTTTTAAAGGTACCCCTTTTTAAAGTGGATATATCATTCAAAAGCAAATTGATTTCGCTGCCTGAAAGGGATGACTGATAATATGAGCCGTTTCCCGAAGCAGCCAGCCTTACCAGTGTATCTGCATTAAGCTTTGACGTTACAAAATTACCGCTGCTGTCCTTTTTATAATCTACCCTGTGTTCACCCGTTCCGTCGTAAACAGGAATCAAGCCTCCTTTGTCCGATCCGATACCTATAGTAAATACCTTCAAATGGTTATCATTTATTGAATTCAATATGGGTGGACTGTTCGTATCATGTTCCTCACCGTCACTTAAAACTATTATTACCATGTCGGCACTTGATGCCCTTTCAAATGATTCGTTCGCCAGCCTGACTGCAGCCGATATGTTGGTGCCGCCTCCCCCAATCATATCCGTATCAATTACCTCCAGAAACATCCGGGCAAGCTGGTAATCATCAGTCAGAGGCATTTGTATGTATGCAGATGATGAAAAAGGGATAAACCCGACCCTGTCACCCTCGAGATTATCCAAAATCCCCTCGATGATCTTTTTGACCCTGCTTATCCTGTCTGGTTTAATATCCTGAACAAGCATGCTTTTGGAAGTATCTATCAAGAAATATATGTCAAGGCCGGCTCTTTTTACTTCTTCAAAACCCTTGAAGGTTTGTGGTCCCATGAGTGAAAAAACCATTAATCCCAGTCCCAGAAAAGCCAACACAGCCCGAAGGCATTTGAATTTTATCCCCGAATTAATCTTTAAAAATTTCAATATTTTCTCTTTTTTCCTCCATCCCAGAAATAGCAGAGCCAGGCATGCTATGGGAATTACAATATATATCATATTTAAAGGGTATTTAAATTCCAGGTGACTCAAAAAACAACCTCCTCTTCATATATGAATAGTGCGCAAAGACTCTATGGAATACGGATATAGTAACAGCGGTCAAGGAAAATACCTGCAAGTAATAATACAAGGGCAATTTTCATCAAAATAAAAGCCAGTTCGGTATATTGTCTGAAATCATCCTGCTCAAATTCTGCCTTTTCCAGTTGGTTTATGTTTGAGAAAATCTGCGACAGGGCTTTGGGATCCCTGGCACGGTAATAGTGCCCGCCCGTTGTTTCTGCAATATTCTTAAGCAGTTTTTCGTTAAGCCCACCCTGATACTGCTGGTACCGTGTCTGTCCGAAAAACTGCACCGGAATAATGGTTTCATCTGTTCCAACTCCGATTGTATATATTTTTATTCCCAGTTCTTCAGCCAAGTGACTGGCAGTATCAGGATTGATTGCTCCGGCATTGTTGTCTCCGTCAGTGACAAGGATGATGATTCCGGATGCCGTGTCACTCTTTTTTAGCCTGTTAAGCCCAACTGAAATGGCCATGCCGATAGCAGTTCCATCCTCATTGACAGACTGGGTACTTACTTCCTGCAGTGACTCTCTCACAATATTATGGTCAAGGGTTAACGGTATTCTGGTGTATGCAGTTCCGGCAAAGATAATCAGCGACATCCTGTCCTGCGGCCTTTGTTCCACAAAATCCTGAATCGTCTTGCGAGCTACCTCAAGGCGGTTTGGCTTAAAATCAACAGATTCCATCGAGCCGGAAACATCCAGAACCATTGCGATGTCAATACCCTTCTGCCAGACAGGAGCAGCTTTTCGGGTAAGCTGGGGTCTTGCCAGTGCCACAGTCAATATTACAAGGCTCAAAACAATAATGTATTTACCGATTTTATGTTTTATAGTATCCCTGAAACCCGCACTTTTCAAAATCTTGATACTGGAAAATTTCAAAGCCTGCTTTTTTTTCCTGATTAAAAAAAAGTATATGACGATAGGTATCAAAAACAGAAAATACCAGTCTGCCAGCCTGATCACACTTTCACCCCTTCCTCTTTTGCATTCTCAATTTTCTCTGTCAGTTCCAAAACATCCCTTGATAATCTTTGTTTTTCCACCTCTGAAGCAGCAACTCCTGAAAATTTGTAATAGTCACTTTCCTCGAGCCAGATTTGAATTTGTGGTAATTTATCCTGCAAATCATGTACAAAGCTTATTTCGTTAATAATTTCGGTTGATGTCTTGCCTCTTATACGGAGGGAATAACTTGATTCAATATACCTCTTGAATGCCTGTGTCAGTTTGACAAACAGTTTATCATCACCCATTGGGATTTTTTTCACCCGGCTGACGAAATACCGGTATGGTGCCATTGAGGAAATCCTCTTCTTTAAAAGAAGCCTCCATAATAAAATCGCACCTGAAATCAGAAAAACAGCCAGCAGGACATAAAATGGATACCGCCAGTCCACGAAAAACCCAGCCTTTTCAATGTTCGAACCACCCTCAAAAATCCCTTCCCTTTCTATTTCATCCAGGGTTGATTTTACTGTGACTATAATCTCCTTGTTACCCAGTTGTAATGTCTTCTCACCGGTTTCAAAGCTTCTAAGGGTAACAATATAACCGTTGTTGTCATTTCTGATATCCACAATTTCAAAATCACTGAATTTTTCTATCAATTGATCTTCACTGAGATTTTGAGCCGTAACTTTCAATTTTATCAGATCACCCACATAAATGCTTCGCTCCTCTGCAAATACATGTATGCAAAAAATAAACAGAAATAAAAATATTATAATTATCAAGGATGAAGTTTTGTGCTTTTTCAATAATTACACCTTCCTTTAATAAAACCAGTTTCTTCCCGTGAAATACAGGTGTATATCACGAAACAACCTGAAATCAGGGAATCTGCAGATTCCTGTGCCTGAAAAACTTTCTCAACGGCTTGACATAGTCCTCATCCGTGTAAATATTGACCAGGTTCTTTACTGGCAGGTTTAAAGCGTTATCCAGCCTGTATTCCTCCCTCATGTTATCCAGTACAAATGTCTCTCCTGTTTCAAGGTCATCAAAGGTAAAAACAGCTCCGGCCGGTATCACTTCCTCAGCCCTGTCAATAACCCGTACCATTACCAGGTCATGTCGGCCAGAAGTAACCTTCAGGTCTTTTTCATAACCCTCATCAAGAAAATCGGATATCAGGAAAACTATGCTGTGCTTTTTTTCTATACGATTAAAATACCGCAGGACTTTTGCGATATTGGTCCCACTGTATTCCGGCTCAAAATCCAGAATGTTTTCAATTATTGACAGTACATGCCTTCTGCCGCTTTTTGAAGGTATAAATTTTTCAACCCTGTCAGTGAAAAAAATCACACCAACCCTGTCATTATTCCTATTAGCTGAAAAAGCAAGAGTGGCACCCACTTCAGCTATCAGGCCCTTCTTGGTTCCAAAACTGTTGGAACGTGACATGTCTATCAAAAGAAACATGTTCAATTCCCGTTCCTCACAGAATTGCTTGACAAAGGTTTTATTGTGTCGGGCGGTAACATTCCAGTCAATATTCCTTACATCATCACCGGGATAATACTTTCTTATGTCCTCAAACTCTATTCCTCTTCCTCTGAATCCCGAACGGTACTCGCCCGAAAAAATCTCCTCGACCAGTTTATTTGATTTTATCTCAATCCGTCTTATCTTTTTGACCAGTTCCTTCGAAACCATGCCTGACTCCCTTCATCAGGTTATTTAAGGTAGAATTATGGTAAATCAACCTGTTCCAGAATTTCAGCTATTATATCCTCCGGCTGCATATCATCGGCTTCTGCTTCATATGAAAGGAGGAGCCTGTGCCGCAGTACATCATAAACCATAACTTTAACGTCATCCGGGGTGACATAACTGCGACCCTTGAGAAATGCCATAGCCTTTGCTGCCTTTACAAGGTTGATTGAAGCCCGTGGAGAAGCACCACAAGCTATGTAGTCCGAATGTTCCCTGGTCTTGAGAACAATATCAAGCACATAGCTTTTTATATTATCATCGAGATAGATTTTATCAACCTTTTTGCGCAGTTCAAAAATATCCTTACCGGATACAATCTTTTGGACTTCAGGTACAGTGGAGTGATCTGCGGAAAAGCGCTCAATGATTATCCCTTCCTCGTCCCTGTCAGGATACAGGATTTTAAGCTTTAGCATGAACCTGTCCTGCTGTGCTTCAGGCAATGGATAGGTACCCTGCTGTTCTATGGGATTCTGGGTTGCTATCACCAGAAAAGGCTTGTCCAGCTGATAAGTCACCTCTCCGATAGTCACCTGCTTTTCCTGCATTGCCTCAAGCAGCGCCGACTGTACTTTTGCAGGTGCCCGGTTTATTTCATCTGCAAGGATTAGATTGCTGAAAACCGGCCCTTTCTTAATTATGAAATCACCAGTTTTCTGATTATATATCTCAGTACCGAGTATATCCGCCGGCAGCAGGTCGGGTGTGAACTGTATCCTCTTGAAATCAACTCCTATAACCCTGGCAACAGTACTTGCAGTCAGTGACTTTGCCAGTCCCGGGACACCCTCAAGTAAAATATGCCCTCCTGTCAGAAGCCCAATAAGTATTCTGTCTATCATATATTCCTGACCAACAATCACCTTGTTTATTTCCTCTCTTAATGAAGAAATGGTCATGCTTTCCTCAACAAAGCCTGTATTTACCATCAAAAAACCTCCTTGCATTTTCCAAATACCCGCTAATAATTCTACATATAAATTTTAAAACATTTGTGAACAATCTGTTAATTTTTCAAAACCAATTGGTTGGATCCTCATTTAAATTATGTATGAATCATCTGCTGAATGCTTAAAAATATAACGGGTCTTCAAGTAGAAGAGAGAGAGGATGACGTGTGAGAGAAGTCCACGTTGGAATTTAAGGAAGGTGAATTGTTAAAGGGTTGACAATAAAAAAATATGTGGTAATATGTTAGGTAAAACTAACAAAAACATTATATTTATCATGCTGATACATGACAATATATATATAACTGCTTGATTACAGGGAGGTGTTGTATTGACGGGAGATATTGAATTAACAGCATGTATGGAGGATTATCTGGAAGCAATACTTAACCTTGCTGAAAAAGAAGGCGTTGCAAGGATTACTGATATAGCTGAAAAACTGAATATTAAAAAGGCAAGCGCAAACCAGACAATAAAAAAATTAACAGGAATAGGACTTGTCAGGCATGATGTATATGGGCCAGTTGAATTGACTGAATCCGGGAAAAAACAGGCTGTGAAGATAAGGCAGAGACACAGAAAACTGAAGCAGTTTTTAATTGAGGTGCTTGGCGTAGAGCCAAGAGTAGCTGAGAAGGATGCCTGTCTCATGGAACATGTTGTAAGTGCCCATACAGTTGAAAAACTGACAGAGTTTTTAGTAGAAAAGGGATATATAAAAAATGCGGAAGATAGTATTGAAGAGGAGATGGGATCATTGGACAAACTTAATGTAAAATCTTTAAGTGAATTGAAGACAGGACAGAAGGGAAGGATTATAAGGATAACATCAAAAGGAGTTGTCCGCAAAAGAATGCTTGAAATGGGAATAACTCAAGGTACAGAATTAAGTATAAAGGGAGTTGCACCTCTCGGTGATCCGATAGAACTTATTGTAAAGGGGTATCATCTAAGCCTGAGGAAAGATGAGGCTTCGGATATATTTGTGGAGGTACTTTAATTATGGAGCCTCAGGTATTGATGTTGAGTTTTTTAAAAAGAGGAAAGATAGGTATAGTAAAGGAAATCAACGGTGGTATTAAAATACGAAGGAGATTAACGGAAATGGGTATATTTCGTGGTTCCGTAATAAGAGTAATTAAAAATGACTTTGGCGGACCGCTGATTGTTTCAATAGGAGAAGAGCGCCTGGCATTAGGGCGTGGTATTTCTTTTAAAATAATGGTAGAGGAAAGCAGTGAATAATTAAACAATATAGGGGGTGTATATTAAAAATGGAACTTAAGGAAACAAAAACAAGCAGTTATCAAATGACAGTGGCTTTAGCCGGAAATCCTAATTCTGGTAAAACAACTTTGTTTAACAGCCTTACAGGGGCAAGGCAGCATGTAGGAAACTGGCCGGGTGTCACAGTTGAGAAAAAAGAGGGAGAATTTTCGGTTGAAGGTAAGACCATAAAAGTCATAGATTTGCCAGGAACATACAGCCTGGGTGCATATTCGGAGGATGAAGCGATTGCCAGGGATTTTATAATCAATGAAAAACCTGATATGGTTATAAATATTGTTGATGCTTCAAATATCGAAAGAAATCTTTATCTTACCCTGCAGCTTATTGAAACAGGAGCAAATGTTATAGTTGCCCTTAATATGTATGATGAGGCAATGGTGAAAAAACTTGAAATTGATGCCGATAAGCTTTCAAAATTGTTGAAAGTACCGGTTATACCGACAATTGCAACCAGGAAACTTGGAATAAAGGAGCTTATACAGCAGGTGGTTAAAACAGCTGATGAACCTGAAAAAGAGCTTATATCTGAGAAAGAGCTTATAAGTGTAAATTATGGCAAAGTAATAGAAAATGTCCTGGAATCTTTTGAATCTGAATTAGAATCACTTATTTCGGAAGAAGAAGGATTTAATTTAAGATGGTTATCTATAAAAGTGCTTGAAGATGATGAAGAGATTATAAAAATGCTTTCTTCTAAAAAAGGTTTTGAAACCTTTAATAATATACGTGTTGAGTCTTTAAAAAAACTTGAAGACAAATTAAGTGAGGATATAGAATCAATTATTGCAGAAAAAAAGTACGAATTCATAGGAGGAATTGTAAAAGAAGCTGTAAAAAGTGATGATTCAACAGCTAAAAAGATATCCGCATCAGATAAAGTTGATAATATATTAACAAACAAATATCTTGGAATACCCATATTTCTCGTAGTGATGTGGGCTATTTTCCAGTTTACGTTTAAAGTTGGCGAACCGTTAACAGGATGGATTGATGCTTTCTTCGGCTGGCTGGGAGATACTGCTGTATTATTGCTTACAGGTATAGGGACTTCTGACCTGATTATATCGCTTATTGTAGACGGCATATTGGGAGGGGTTGGTTCAGTTCTTGTTTTTATACCGAATATTTTTCTGCTGTTTTTTGCAATATCCTTACTTGAGGACAGCGGCTATATGTCGAGGGCGGCGTATATCATGGACAGATTTATGCATACGCTTGGGCTGCATGGCAAGTCTTTCATTCCTATGATAATAGGATTTGGTTGCAATGTTCCTGCAATAATGGCAGCAAGGACACTTGAAAATAAAAAGGACAGGCTTATTACAATACTCATAAATCCATTAATGTCCTGTTCTGCAAGGCTTCCTGTCTATATACTTTTTACAGGGGCGTTTTTTGTAAGGAATCAGGGAATTGTCATATTTTCGCTTTACATGCTGGGAATCATACTTGCGATTTTAATGGGGATGCTTTTTAAGCGTTTCCTTTTTAAAGGTGAAACATCACACTTTGTAATGGAACTTCCCCCTTACCGTATACCAACAATTAAAAGTACATTTATCCATATGTGGGAAAGAGGAAGTTCTTTTATTAAAAAAGCGGGAACCATTATATTTTTTGTAATGATATTTATATGGATTTTATCGAATCTCCCGGCAGGTGTTGAGTATGCCGGACGTGAAAGCATATTAGGGAAAATTGGAAGTTTTATTGCTCCCGTGTTTGAGCCTGCAGGATTTGGCAGATGGGATGCCGCAGTTGCCCTTGTGTTTGGAATTTTAGCAAAGGAAGTTGTTGTGGGAACCCTTGGGGTTATACACGGTTTAGGTGAAAATGGCTTGACAGCAATGATTGCCCAAACCTGGACTGCACTTTCAGCATACTCATTTATGGTAATGACGCTGATATATATACCTTGTGCAGCAGTAATAGGTACGATAAAGAAAGAGACAAACTCATGGGGATGGACTTTCTTTGCCATAGGGTATACGCTTGTACTTGGCTGGCTTATGGCAGTGATTGTATTCCAGGGAGGCAAACTGCTCGGCCTTGGATAGAATTGTAACTGGCAACAATTTTGATAGTGTCTATTCAGATACCTAAGGTATTTCTTCAATTGGTATATAAAGTGGTACCTGAATAGACATTTTTGATATGTAGTTAAAGTAGTGAGAACCACGGGAAGATAATAGAGGCTCAAAATAAGAAAAAATGGGGTGAGAAATATTCACCCAAAGGGGTGATTAGAAAAATCACCCTTTTTTGTTAATAAAATTACCTGTAAAAGTAATATCTTTTTTACACTTATCATGCGATTATATGTATGACACATTTAATACTTGACAACACTTTTTATTTGGAGGAACATATGAAGAATATAAAACATATAATCGTAAATCATCCCAGAATTATTATAAGTACATTTCTGATACTTACAATAATCAGTGCCATATTGTCTTTAGGGGTAAAGGTAAATACGGATAATACCAAATATCTGCCCGCAAAAAGCAATTATCTCAAGGCTATTGAAAAGCTTGAGGATGAGTTTGGGATACGCGGAACTGCCTCGCTTTTATTAAAGAATATTGAAATAAATGACGCTCTGGTTCTTAAAAAAAGAATATCTGCGGTAAACGGAGTTAAGGAAGTGATATGGCTTGATGATTATGCAGATGTCAATGTTCCGCTCTCCTTTATGGACGGACAGTATATAAACAGGTTTTACAGGGATAAAAATGCACTTTTTAATATAATGTTCGATTGCGGCAATGATGATACGGAGACATTTAACGCAATTGACGAAATAGAATCGATAGTTGAAGAAAACATTATCCTGAGCGGCCCGGCAGCGGTATCAAAAAGTTCTATCGAAAGGACAAACAGGGAGATACCTGTTTATATGGGCATCGCTTTTCTGCTCATATTCATTATCCTGCTTGTCACAACAACATCATGGATTGAGCCTTTTATATTTCTTTTAATAATTGGTTGCGCTATTCTTTTAAACATGGGTACTAATATAATAAAGGGTGAAATATCACAGATAACATTTGCTGCAGCAAGCCTTTTACAGCTTGCTGTATCAATGGATTACTCAATATTTCTGATGCACAGGTTTCACGAGGAACGTGCAAAGGGTATTGAAATAAAGCAGGCAATACTGAACAGCATGAAGCTTTCGATTCGTACAATAGTTGCAAGTGCTGTAACTACTGCAGCAGGTTTTGGTGCGTTGATATTTATGGGTTTTCGAGTAGGAAGCGATTTGGGCCTGGTTCTTGTAAAAGGTGTGGGATTCAGCCTGCTTACAGTATTTACGCTTCTTCCGTGCCTTATAATTGTATTCCATAAATGGATAGAAAAATTTACACACAGGGATTTAAAGCTGAAATTTAAAAGAATTTCCAGACTTCCCGGTAAACTGAAATATTTTCTTGTAATTGCTGCAATAATTGTTTCATATCTGTGTTTTGCGGGACAGTCCAAAGTTTCATACTACTACAGCGAAGAAAAAATGCTTCCTGTTAATGACAGTGTTGTCAGGTCGCTTACGGAAACAGAAAAAATATATGGTTCAATGAATTCAAACATGCTTATGGTCAAAAAAGGAGATAAGGTGAAAGAGGTGGAACTTATCAAGGAACTTGGAAACGTTCCTTATATTAGCAATATATCCGGTCTCTACAGCCAGTTAGGGACAGAAATACCGGAAATGCTTGTGCCTGAAAACCTTAAAAGCAAAGTGCAATCTGAAAACTATTCACTGATTACATTTGACATTGAATCAGGAAAGGAATCGTTGGATTCTTTTAAAACTGTCGAAAAGGTCAGGGAAATTGCAGACAGGTACTACAATGACTGGTATGTATCAGGGCAGTCATTCATATATAAAGACCTCAAGGATACTACGCACGTTGATTTTTTTAGGACGAATGTACTGTCTGCCATATTTATTTTCCTGATACTGATGCTGACATTCAAATCATTATTGATTCCGCTTATTGCTGTATTTGTTATTGAACTTGCAATATGGATAAATATAAGTTTTGCTTACTTTTCAGGTGTTCCGGTAAGTTTTTTAAGCTCAATTGTAATAGGGGCAATACAACTTGGAGCAACAGTTGATTATGCCATACTATATATATCAAGATACAGGGAAAATCTTGAACTTATGCCGCCGCAGAAAGCTTCTTCAAAGACAGTGCGGGACACGGCAAAATCAATACTGACAAGTGGAGGTATTGTAGTTGCTGCTACTTTCAGCGTATATTTTCTTGCGTCAATAAGAACTGCATCAGAAATTTGTCTTCTCATAGGAAGAGGTTCCATTGTAAGCATGCTTATGGTGTTTTTTGTCCTTCCGGGGTTTTTGATATTGTTAAAAGGAGCTGTTAAAAAAACAACAATTGGCTGGCCGGTTGAAAAACATCAGATAGATGATCAGATAAAAACGGAAAATTGAATTAAAAATTGGATTAAAATACAAGGGAGGAGTTTTAATGAGAAATAAAAAAATAAGAGTTGCTATGGTGTTTATGATTGTACTGTTGATAATTATAAACGGTGTTGTCTATGCTTCAGGGGCACAGATACCGGAAAGAGTTGAAAAGGACGAAACTGTATACGCAATGCTAAAAGCGGATGGCAGTTTGGATTATATCAAGGTTGTAAACAGGTTCCCTCACGTTGATGGCAGTAAAGGTGAAATTATTGACTATGGTGAATTTAAGGATGCAGCCGCTTTAAATTCGAGAATACAGCCTTTAAAGGAGGATGGGCGTATCAAGTGGCCTGTTGGAAAGGATATTTTGGGAGATTTCTACTATGAAGCCCTGATAGAAAAGGAACTTCCTGTCACAATCAAAATAGTATATATTTTAGACGGCAGAGAAATATTGCCCGAAGAAGTTGGAGGAAGCCAGGGGGAGCTTCAAATTAAAATAAATATATCACCGAACACTCTTTGTGATAAAGTCCACCTGAAAAAGTATATGATACAGCTACAGTTTGGCCTTGATCTTAAAAACACGGATATACTGGCTGCAGAAGGAGCTGTAAGTATTATTACCGGAACTACAGCAAACCTTTCATATACTGTACTACCTGGAGAGACAAGTGAAATATTGTTAAAACTGAATGTAAAGGATTTTCAAATGCAGCCGATACAAATAACGCTGCTTGATTATGCAAGTATGGTATCAAATCAGTTAGGCAGTCTCATTGCTAACCTTGAAAGTTTGAAAACCGGTATGGGTGACAGCGTAAAAGGACTGCAGCAGATAAATGCCAATCTTGAACAGCTTATTGCAGGATACAATCAACTTTATCAGGGTATGAAACAGTTAAACGAGGGCCATAACCAACTTGTGCAGATTGCCTCAATGTTATCGGAAAGCCCCGACCGGCAAATACAGTCTCTTGGAAAAGGTATAATATCTGAGGGCGAAAGTATCGGTACCCTTGCTGCAGCTTTATCTGCAGCAAATAACGGCCTTGCACAGTATGGGTATGGCATAAACCAGCTTACTGAAGGGTTTGAGCAGATAAATAACGGTATTTCAGAAACATCACTGTTTAATGAACCGTCAGGTGATGGTACTTTTTCCTTTGCAAACAGTGCGGTAAAAATAAACTCACTACAGTTTGTGATAAGGACTCCGGCTGTTGAAAAAGCAACAGCTGCAAAAAAAGAAAATGTAAATACAACAGCAGACAGTGAAAGCTGGTTCCAGAGAATCTGGAACAGGATTCTGGCATTGTTTATATGGTAGAATAGCAGAGTTAAAATCCCAAATAAGGATAACATAAGAACGATTATTACAAGTCCTTTCCAATATTTATTATGCCAATTTAACTGCGTGTCCGTCAAACCGGCTACAGGTAAGTAGGATCAATCTTCTATAAGTGGTGGTAGTTTACAAAGGGATTTATTATTGTTAATCCGGATTTTTAAATTTTCTGAGAGCTACATTCCAGAAGATACATACCCGGAATTATTAATGAAATTATCAAATTCGTCTATTAGGCCTGCTTCTTTTGTGTACGATACTAACCACTGTGTGAACTACATCGCCTTTGAAAAAGCGAGCTTCGGAGTCGCAGGTAATAAAACCTGTTACCTCTCTGGCTTGTCCAAC
>CAZANH010000261.1:0-6576 GCA_964486515.1 uncultured Eubacteriales bacterium | reverse complement strand
CACCATTAACTCTACGATAGATAGGGGGGTGACAGCTGTGAATTTTACAAACAGTGTCGGATATTACGAAACCTCCTGACAGGATAAGTTAGGAGGTTTGTTTTATGTTAAGGGTTTTGTGTCAAGTGTTATTTATGCAAGGAGTTTTTGTTTAACAGATGTTTAAAATTTAAAAAAGGAGAATTAAAGAAAATGGGTAAAAAATACTTTATGAAATCCGGGATATTGTTATTTATAATTATATGTATTACTACGTCGATACTGCTGTCAATAACAGGTTGTACCATAAATGAAGAAGAGTTGATATCAAACGGAGATGGGTCATTATCAAGAGAAAAAGAATCAATAACAGGAGAAGAAATATCGCAGAACAAATCAGAGGAAGCTTCAGGAATATATCCGTTTACCATTACGGATTCAAAAGGCAGGACTGTTACGATAGAGAGTGAACCTGAAACAATAGTTTCGTTGGGACCTAACATAACTGAAACTGTTTATGCACTTGATTTGGGAGAAAGGCTGGTAGGGAGGACAGATTACTGCGATTATCCGGAAAAAGTCAAAGAAGTTGCATCAATCGGTCCTATTATGGAGCCTAACCTTGAAGCTATTGCAGACCTTAATCCGGATATAGTCATTGGCTCTACGCATTTTGACGAAAAAGCACGAGAAAGCCTTGAAAATCTTGGTATAAAAGTTGTTTTCCTTTATGCTGAAGAAGATTTTGAGGGTGTTTACAATATGATAAAGAATATTGGAGAATTGCTTAATGTATCCTCAAAAGCCGAGAAATTGGTGAGTGATATGAAAGAAACCGTACAAGACGTTCTTGAACGAGTTGACGGGCTTGATAAACCTGAGGTTTATTATGTTATTGCGTATGGACCCGGCAACTATACTGCAGGAAGGGATACTTTTATTGCCCGGATGTTGGGAATGGCGGGAGGCAAAAACGCCGCAGATGATGTGGAGGGATGGAAATACAGTCTTGAAAAGCTGGTGGAAAAAGACCCCGATATACTCATCTGTTCAAAGTTTTTCAACGCAAAGGCAGGGCTTTTAAGTGCGGAAGGATATAAAGATCTCACAGCCGTCAAAGAGGGAAGATTGTATGAGATTGACAATAATATACTGGACAGGCAGGGGCCAAGGCTTGCGGAAGGGCTCAGGGAGCTTGCGGAGATTATACATCCGGAAGCGTTCAAATGATATTGGCATGTACGGGAAGGGGAATAGTTCCCCCTCCCGTGATGTACGCGCCCTATGCGATTGTAAATATTACACGGATGGAGATTTATAAATATGTCATTTATTGAAAAAAAGCGCTATTTTATATTTCTGTTTACAGTCTCAACCACAGTACTGATATGTCTTATGGTGCTATCTTGTACGATTGGTGTTGCCGACATATCTTTTGTTGAAGCATTAAAAATAATGCTTTCCAGGGTGCCTTTGATAAACAGGATTTTTGGTATTGTAATTGATGACAGTACAAAACAGGCCATTATCAAGGCCAGAATTATATTGACTTTAAGAATGCCAAGAGCTCTTCTTGCATCAATTACAGGAGCAGGGCTTTCCACTGTTGGAGCATCACTTCAAGGAATTTTTAAAAACCCAATGGCAGCTCCGGGCATTCTTGGTATTTCATCAGGTGCTGCATTTGGAGCATCTGTTGCTATAACCCTTGGAGCAGCTGTTCCGATAACAGCAGGAATGAATTCTAATGCATGGGGTATGGGGGCAGTTACAATAGCAGCATTTATTGGTGCTATAATTACTATATTTCTTGTATATGGTATAGCAAGGACAAAAGGACGGCTTCCGGTAGGAACACTGCTTCTTTCAGGTATAGCAATAAGTTTTCTCATGACATCGGCAACTCAAATGAATATGGTTTTTAACAGGAATGCTGTTGAAAGAATCATGATGTGGATGATGGGAAGTGTTGAAGGTGCAAGCTGGCAGCAGACAGGCATGCTGGCTGTGGTAGTGTTCCTTGGTATGGCTGTGCTTATGTTTTTTTTAAGGGACCTGAATGTAATGGTTACAGGGGATGAAACAGCAGCAAGTATGGGGATTGAGGTTGAAAAGGTAAAAAAAATAATACTTGTCATATCCGCTGTAATTGTTGGTTCATGTGTAGCGGTAAGCGGTGTAATTGGCTTTGTTGGGCTGGTTGTTCCGCATATGGTGAGGCTTGTAATGGGGCCTGACCACAGGGTGGTGCTGCCATATTCTGCTATTGGAGGGGCTGTGTTCATGGTTGTATGCGATACAGCGGCAAGAAATCTCATATGGCTTTTTACAAGCCAGCCGTCGGAAATACCTGTGGGAATAATCACATCACTTTTGGGCGCACCGTTTTTTATATATTTGCTTATTAAGAATAAAAGGAAGGTGTTTTAAGATGGGAAGTACAATAAAATACCCGGTAGTCGTTAAGGACCTGGACTGGAATTTCGGGGATAATGAGGTTTTGAAACAGGTGAACATAAGGATTGAAAAAAGGAAACTTTATTGTATCATTGGGCCTAACGGTTCGGGAAAGACAACGCTTCTTAAAAATATATCAAAGGCGCTTGAAACGAAAAAAGAGAAGGTATTTATCGACGACACCGACCTTTGTGACCTGAAAAACCGTGATATTGCAAAAAAGCTTTCATGTGTCCCTCAAAGCACCAATATTGATTTTGAATTTACGGTAATGGACATTGTATTAATGGGTAGAAGCCCATACATAAAAAGGTTTCAGTCTGAAAGCACCAGGGATATTGAAGCTGCAAGGATGGCTATGGAATCTACAAATACATGGCATCTTAAGGATAAAAGCATAAACAGCTTAAGCGGTGGTGAAAAACAGAGGGTAATTGTAGCACGGGCTCTTGCACAGGAGACGGGTATTATGCTCCTTGATGAGCCGGTTTCACAGCTTGATATTCACCATCAGGTTGAACTCATGGATAATTTAAGGTTTTTGATTGAGGACAAGGGAATAACAGTTATGGCGATATTGCACGATCTTAATCTCGCTGCAAACTTCGGTGACAGCCTTATCCTTTTAAATGAAGGCAGGGTTGTATGTCAGGGCAGTGCGGAGGTTGTCCTTACACCCGAAAATATAGAAAAAGTATACAGAATGCGGGTAAAGGTGATAAAAAACCCGGTAAACGGTAAACCGCTTGTCATTCCTGCATCGGAAATACAAGGGATAAAAACGGATTTGGCTGCAAGCCTTTGAAAGAGGAGGGGTAAACACCAGATGATTTTATTTTTTATTGATATTGCGGCTGCGTTCATACTGGACATGTTATTTGGAGATCCGTACAGGCTGCCTCATCCTGTCAGGTTAATAGGAAAGTTATCTGCAAAACTTGAGAAACCCCTTTTAAAATGGGCAGGACAAAGTGTTCAAAAGCAAAAATTCTATGGTGTTGTATTTGCCATTCTGGTTGTGTCATCATCGTTTTTAACGGTATTTTTTATTTTGCGTATCGCGTCGCTCATAAACCCTGTATTGTTTCATGTTTTAAATATATTTTTAATTTATACATCGATAGCTTCGGGCTGTCTGGCGTATGAAGCCCGCAAAATGAAGGGAATTCTTGAAAAAAATGATATTGCAAGGGCAAGAAAAGAATTGTCAATGCTTGTTGGGAGAGATACCGAAAAGCTTGAAGGTCCTGTTGTAATACGTGCGGTTGTTGAAACAACGGCTGAAAATACAGTGGATGGAGTAATATCTACCATATTTTATACTGTTGTTGGTTCCTTAATTGGCATGGGTGCTCCGCTTGCGATTGCATATAAGGCGGTAAGCACTCTTGATTCAATGTATGGTTACAGGAATGAAAAATATGTTAATTTCGGGTATATGTCAGCAAAACTTGATGATTATGCAAATTATCTTCCAGCGAGACTATCAGGTGTGATAATTCCAGTTGCCGCAAAAATTATGGGAAAAAGCTTTATGAGAAGCTTTAAGATAATGAAAAGGGACAGGCGAAGGCACAAAAGCCCAAACAGTGCATATCCGGAAGCTGCGTTTGCGGGGGCATTGGGAATAAGGCTCGGAGGAAACAGCACCTATGGAGGGGTAATTGTTAAAAAGCCATATATAGGAGATAATGTAAGGGAGCCTGTGCTGCAGGATATTGAAGATTCAACTAGAATAATGCTTGCAGCAAGTTTTTTATCGATTGTTTTGTTTACAGGGCTTTTATTGATAACAGGATTATGCTTGAAAAATTAACTGGTGTAGTGTTAACCCTGAAGTTGACATGGAACTAATATACGGAGTGATGAACAATGGCATTAATGCAGGAAAGTGAACATGGTGGCAATATTTACGAGGCATCAAGATTATATGGGAAAAAAGCAAAGAAAATACTTGATTTCAGCGCAAATATAAACCCGCTGGGGCCGCCTCCCGAACTGAAAAAAATTTTGAAATCGGTTGTTAAAGACGTTGCAGGCTATCCTGATCCAGACTGCAGTGAACTGAAACAAGCGATAGCGCAATATATGTCTGTTGATCCTTGCAATGTAATAACAGGCAACGGAGCATCGGAAATTATTTATTTGCTGTTGGAAGTAACAAGGCCGGGGAATATACTTATTCCCGTTCCTTCATTCAGTGAGTATGCAAATGCTGCCCGGAGGTATGGGATTGAAATAAATTTTCATGTACTGAAAGAATATGAAAATTTCAGGTTTTTTGTAAATGAAGATTTTCTTAAAAAAGCGGAACAGTCTGCCGCGGTTTTTTTATGTAATCCAAATAATCCAACCTCAACCCTTATTAAACCACAGGATATTTCAAAAATTCTTGAATATACTGCAGCAAAGGGTATAACCGTAATTATTGACGAGACATTTATTGAACTTACGGAAAACGGTGAGTCCAATTCATCAGTAAAACTAATCGGACAATACGAGAACCTGTTTATTATAAGGGCGTTTACAAAGATATTGTCAATCCCGGGCATAAGGCTTGGTTATGGAATAGGAAACAAAAAACTTGTTAGGAAGATGTGGGAGAAAAAGCTTCCATGGTCTGTAAATTCTTTTGCACAGGCGGTGGGGAATATGCTTGGCAATATTGAAGAATATGTTAAAAAAACTCAGCAGTGGCTTGAAACTGAAAAGGAGTGGCTCTATGACAGGCTTTGCAGTATAGATGGGATAAAGCCTTATAGGCCGGATACAAATTTTATACTTTCGCGAATTGTTAAAGAAAATATGGATGGATCAGCTTTAAAAGAAAAAATGATAAATAAAGGCATACTTATAAGGGATGCGTCAAACTTTGAATCGCTTGATTCTTCCTTCTTCCGTACTGCGGTAAAAGACCGGGAAAGCAATAAAAAACTCGTCAGTGCATTGAAGAGGTCATTAAGCGGTAACCGGTTTTTTACTTGAAAAATTGGAGGGATACGATGGGTAAACTTACTCTGGTGACAGGTGGTGCAAGAAGCGGCAAGAGCACTTTCGCGGAAAAACTCGCGGGGGCATACGGGCATAGGGTCCTGTATGTTGCAACCTCTATACCTTTTGATGATGAAATGAAGCTCAGGATTAAAAAGCACAGGGAGCAGAGGCCCCCGGAATGGGAAACACTTGAAGCTTACAGGGACATGGGAAGGGTTATTGGCGAGAGGCTTGAAGGTAAAGAATGTGTACTGCTTGACTGTATAACAATAATGATTTCAAACATAATGCTTGACTGCTGTTATGATTGGGAAAGCATAGAGGCACGACAGATTTATGAAACTGAGAAGGTTGTAAAAGAGGAAATTGAAAAGCTTATATCCCTGATAAAGGCTTCTGATATTCCATTTATTGTGGTTACAAATGAAGTGGGAATGGGTATAGTCCCGGAATATGCTTCTGCAAGAGCATTCAGGGACTATTCGGGAAGAGCTAACCAGATGCTTGCGGAAGCTGCTGAAGAAGTATACCTTTGCGTATCGGGAATTACAGTTAAAATAAAGCCTTTTCAAGAAAGGTGAGTGAATTGTCATGGTATTGGTAAAAAGATTCATACTGATGCTTCAGTTTTTTACGTCGATACCTTTGCCGTTCAAGTTGGAAGTTACAAATGAAGATTTCGGCAGAGGATTGGTATTTGCTCCAATAGTAGGATTGCTTGTGGGTTTGCTTCTTTGGGCTGCATATAGCTTTCTTGTGATGTTTTTCCCGGTGTATGTGTGTCTTGTGTTTGTACTTGTCCTTTATATAATAATAACAGGAGGGCTTCATCTGGACGGCCTTGGTGATACGTTTGACGGGTTTTTCAGTAGGAGGCCAAAGGAAAGAATACTTGAAATAATGAGAGACAGCCGTGTAGGGATGAATGCGGTTTTAGCCGTTGTCAGTATCCTGGGTTTGAATATGGCTGTACTTTCATCACTTGACAGGCAGATTATCCCTGCAGTACTTGTACTGTTTCCTGTCGCGGGTAGAATGGGTTCTCTTATAGGTTCGGGAATTTCAAATTATGCCAGAAATACGGATGGGCTTGGGAAATCATTTACGGATTTTTGCGGTATTAAGGAGATTGCCTTAGGGCTTCTT
>CAZANH010000260.1:0-2667 GCA_964486515.1 uncultured Eubacteriales bacterium | reverse complement strand
TATATAATAAATACTTATAAAAAAAGGATGGTTATTATATTGAAAAAAATTGTATTTTTAATAATTGCAGTTTTTATAGTGACGGGAGTATCATACGCTATGTATGATATTATCAATACTGTATCAATGAACTCAGACAGCAGATTTTCAAACAAAGAAGATGTTAATGAAGATAACGTAAATTCAGAAAATTCAAATGTAGTTGAAAAGCCGGAATCTCAGCAGAAAGAACGGATATTGGAAAAAGAAGAAAAATGGGCAGGGATACATGAGGAAGATTTACAGGTAGGTATAGTTGAGGATGAAAATAAAGATAAAAATGTAGTAGATACAGAACTTATAGCAAAAGGGGAATACAAAGAAACTAATGAAACGGAAAAAAATATTCCCGATATACAGCGGAAAAGCGAAGCGCTTGAAGCATTAAAGGATTTTTATGGATATCTTGGTTCAGAGGATGATTACTATAAGGCAATTGATATGCTTCACGATGAATTCAAACTGGAAATTGATATTTTAAAAACATTTGGTATAAAAAACCTTAAAAAAAGCGATTTAAATGTTAATGATACAACTGTTTATTCGGACTTTTTTGGAGCAGTCAAACTAAAAGCAATTGTAAATGAACAATCGTTTCCTGACACTGTCCCAATGAGTTCGGTGATTTGTTATGTGCAAAATGTGACCATAGCCGACATGTCTGTCGAACAGACAATTGAAGCAAAACTCATTGAGGAAAACGATGCGTGGAAATTATTATCCCTTGTTGAAAAAACACAAAGCTGAGTTATTTACTTCAGGATAAACTGCAATAATTTCTGGGCATCCGGAGAGTTTGAAGCAAAGTTTGTCAAGCAGAAAGAATTAATAATTATCCGAGGATACTTAATAATATTCCTGCTGCAATGGCTGAACCTATGACACCTGCAACATTTGGCCCCATTGCGTGCATCAGGAGATAGTTATCAGGGTTTGCTTCCTGACCGACTTTTTGTGATACCCTTGCAGCCATTGGGACAGCAGATACTCCAGCTGAGCCTATAAGCGGATTGATTTTACCGCCTGATAACCAATACATAATTTTTCCCAATAATGTACCGAATGCCGTACCTATTGAAAATGCTACAAGACCCAGTATGATAATACCAAGTGCCATGAAACCATATTCAGGAGACGAAAATTTTTCAGCACTTGCCGTGGCTCCTACGGTAAGTCCCAGGAAAATTGTAACTATATTTATAAGTTCATTTTGAGCAGTTTTGTTAAGCCTTTCAACTACTCCGCTTTCTTTTAGAAGATTACCAAGCATAAGCATACCAATAAGTGGTGCTGAAGCAGGAATAGTGAGTATTACAACAAGTGTTACAAGAACAGGGAATATTATTTTCTCTACTTTTGATACAGGCCTTAACTGTTCCATAACAGTTTGCCTTTCCTTTTTTGTTGTCAGCAGTTTCATAATGGGGGGCTGTATTATTGGAACAAGAGCCATGTATGAATAAGCTGCTATTGCTATAGGGCCCAAAAGTTCAGGTGCAAGTTTGGAGGCGAGAAAAATTGCTGTAGGCCCGTCTGCTCCTCCGATTATACCTATGGAACCGGCTTGCTTATTGGTAAATGAAATAATTGGTGTAAGGCTTATCAATTTTGCACCAATAAAAGTTACAAAAATTCCAATTTGTGCTGCTGCACCAAGTAAAAGGCTTTTCGGATTCGCAAGGAGTGGGCCGAAATCCGTCATTGCTCCTATACCAAGAAAAATAAGAGGTGGATAAATACCCGCTTTTACACCCAGATACAGAAAATCAAGGAGTCCACCGTTGTTGACAACATCCTGCATATTAAAATGGTCACCGGCAAAAAGCTCAGGATGCATTAATTCACCAAGAGGCAAATTTGCTAGAAACATTCCAAAAGCTATGGGTAGAAGAAGAAGTGGTTCGTACTTCTTTACTATTGCAAGATACATGAGTACACATGCTAAAGCAAGAAGTATCCCATGCAAAAGTGTCATTTCTGCAAAACCCGATTCATTGATAAGGTTTATTCCTTTATTTATAAAGATATTCATATACTGACCTTCCTTTTTAAAATTAAAGAGTTTATAGTTTTGACAATATTTGTTCCATCCTTCCTGTCATATTCCAGACAGGAGAAGTTTGAGGAATCCTTCTATATGATTTCACTTTTATTTTCGACATTGTTTTTTCTCTCATAGAGGAAACTACGGCTGCGGTTAAAACAGCTATAAGTTCTTCATTTTTTATGTCATTACCCTGTGTATCTTTTATTGAAGCAATATTTATACTTTTATTATTATCTTTAAAAGCCCTTGCAGCTGAAAAAAATTTACTGAAAATAAAAATTATAAGTGAAAGTCCAATCAATGCAACAAAAACCACGGTAATTCCAATTAAAGATATATTTAATTCATAACCCATAAAATAAAACCTCCTTATGTATAACTCTTATTGAATAAAACTATAATGTGCTAAATTTATCATAATGGAAACCCTAAGTCAATAATTAAAAGTGATAAATTTTTGATAACAGATAGCTGCAGTTACTATTCACAGCCCCCTCTTAGCTTGAAGAATATTTTCCTGAAATGAACGCTACAAGTTCAAGTGGCTGTAAGTTCAGCCTTACATGTCAAATCAAACTCGT
>CAZANH010000259.1:0-3525 GCA_964486515.1 uncultured Eubacteriales bacterium | reverse complement strand
CGGTAAATGGATACATAAGGTAATATATTTTGTTGAAAGAGAAGAGGTGGCTTACAGCATAAACCCCTCGCAAGAATTTGGTATGGAAGAGCTTAATGCCTGTTACTATGATAAATGTTATCCAATAGATAGTTATTCGGTAAGGGCAAAAAAAGTTATAAATGATGTGTCTTGTGCAACAAGCGGGAATGATTTCTATATTGTAAAAACAGACGGGAGCCTTTGGGCCAACGGAAATTCCCGTTTAGGGCGGCTGGGTGCAGGCCTTATAGAAGAAAGTTATATAAGCGAACCGGTAAAAGTAATGGATGGCGTAAAGTGTGTATATAAAGGTAATCTCAGGGGCTTTGCCATTAAAAACGATGATTCGCTGTGGGCATGGGGATACAATAACGACGGGCAATTAGGTGATGGAACAACTGATAACAGGTATTCCCCGGTAAAAATAATGGAAAATGTTTCGGATGTTGCTTCTAATGACCACTTTAGAACGTTTATTTTAAAAAACGATGGTACAGTTTGGGCGTGCGGGAGTAATCGCAAGGGAGCTTTGGGGGATGGCACGCAGGAGGACAGGCTTGTACCGGTAAAGGTTTTTGACGATGCAGTTGCAATCTCAAATGATGGAAATACAAGTCATGTAGTAAAAAATGATGGCACCATATGGACGTTAAGTGACGATAACAGTAGTGTTCCCGTGAAAAAATTTGAAAAGCTCGGTGAATAGTCGCAACGGTACCGGGGAAACCGCTGATGGCGAAACTCGGTCGCTTCACTCTCTCGCAAAGGTACCTGGTACACCCCGCTTTATGTCAACTTATGTCGAATGGTCAAAGTTGCAGGATTTCTTATATAGATATTGCGTCTACTTTAAATAATGGTATACTTGATCTAGCAGCTAACACTCTTAGTATGAATTAGCAATTAAAACACACGATACTGCAGAATGACTTATTATTTTTTTTGTGATATTGAATGCTAATGGGTCAGTGAAGATAATTATAGGATAAGAATGAGGGGATTTAGGAAATGGTGGAATCAAACAAAATTCGGGTAGCAGCATATTGTCGTAGCAGTAGCTTAATCAAAGAAGAGGAAGATTTATTGAACAATGAGATTGAGCATTATAAAAATGTTATCAAATCGAATATTGCATGGCAGTTGGTTGGTATTTATTCAGATCGTGATAATTCTGGAAACAGACCTGGCTTTCAAAAGATGATACGTGATGCAGTAGCTGGTGAGATTGATCTGATTCTGTGTCAATCTATCTCACGCTTTGGAAGCAATATGATCGATACAATGAATACGGTTAAGTATTTGGTTAAGCATGGGGTAAAAATCATTTTCGAAAAAGAGAACATTGATACAGATGATAAACAAAGTCAAACAATCCTATCTCAGTTTTACGCTACTGCTCACGAAGAAAGCAGAAACATATCAGATAGTACACGATGGGCAATGACTAAAAAATTTGAGAGAGGTGAGCCGGTGTTTATTCGTATGCTTGGATACCGGTTAGAGGAAAAAGAATGGAGGATAATCCCAGAAGAAGCAGAAGTGGTTAAAGAAGCCTTTAAGTTATATATCGATGGGCAAACTCCACTGCAGATTGCTAGACGTTTTATTCAAAAGGGGTACGCAAAGTCTAATGGACGCACTGATTGGTCAGCAATTGCAGTAAGAGATATACTAATGAATGAACGATATACAGGTGATGCCCTTTGCCGAAAATCTAAAGCACACAAATCTCTTAAGTCTGAAAGCAGTGCTGATAAGAGTGTTGAAAAGCAATATCTTATAAAAAATCACCATGAACCCATTGTTTCTCATGAGACTTACCAACAAGCGAAGATAATGCTTGAGCAAGTTACAAAAAGTGAATGTCTTGGCGCTAAAAAAACATATTCTTTATCGGGAAGGCTTAGATGCAATAGTTGTGGAAGCAACTTTCAGAGGTATATCTGCCGTGGTGTTGTCACTTGGCGTTGTCCAACTCACACGAAAAGTAAAAAGCTATGTTCAATGATAGGGATTCGTGAAGAGTTGATTATAAAAGCTATGAGAAAAGGTTTTATCGAGTATTATGAACTCTTTAATGACAATAATTCGGGAAAACAGGAATTAATCAAACTCAAAAATGATTTACAAAATGTCAAGGGTATAGGCGAGGATAAGCTAAAACAGTTGCGTATGGAATTTCAGGTATTGTTATTAAAAGAAAACAAGACCATTTTACAGGGAGATGAAGCGGTTGATAGAAGCTCAGAATTGGAAGCTTTAAAGAAACAGCGTGAAGAAAAAGAAAAGCAAATTTCTCAATTTGAAACCTGGCTATTACTCTTGGATGAAGACAATCAATATCGAAAGAAAGCAATTAAAGAGCTGGAAGAACTTCAAAATATGAAGGAGCCTTTGATAGAGCTGAAAAATCACATGAATGAAATATCTTTCTTAAGAGCTTGGGCAGTAGAAATAATAGCTTTATCACCACTTTCTTTTGCAATCACTTGGAATAATGGTATAACCACAATTATTGAAATGGAAGAAGGGGAACAGTATGAATAATAATTCTGGTAGTATGAACTCTATGGATGATAGCAGATGTCATAAAAAACGTATAGGAATTTATTTGAGATTTTCAAATAATAGTCATAATCATGCTATGGGATATGACTTACAGTTATCCATATTGAAGGAGTATGTTACACAGCATCAGGACTGGAGCATTACTGAAATTTATGCAGATGAAGTGTTTTCTGATACTGCTGATTTAAACGAATTTAATCGAATGATAAAAGATTGTCAGAAAAAAAAGATAGACTATATTGTAGCAAGGTCATTCACTATGTTTGCGCAGAATACCTTGGATACTTTAAATTACATTGAGATGCTGAAAGAACTTGGGATTGGTATTTACTTTCAAAATGAAGATATTGATACCTTGGACAGTAGTAGTGCTGCCTTTATAAGTATTTTATCTGCAATGTCTGAAGAAGAATCCCATTTACTTTCGGATAAGACGAAGCGGCAAGTACAAAATAGTTTTCAGCAGGGTAGAGTGCATTGCCCTACAAAATATTTTTTAGGTTATAACACAGACAAAGACGGAAATATGGTTATTGACGAAGAGCAGGCAGAAGTTGTGAGACTCATTTTTCGTGAGTATTTGGATGGGAAAGGAACTCCAACCATAGCCAAAAGACTTACAGAAGATGGTATCCTCACAGGCAGAGGAAACTCTAACTGGACAAGTAATGCTGTCTATAAAATATTGAAGCAGGAAAAGTATTATGGAGCAGTCCGGACACAAAAGACAGTGACTTTAGATCCTATTTCTCATAAAAGAGTACTCAACAGAGATATAGAACCTCAGTATTTGATTAAAAATAACCATCCTCCTATTATTTCTGAAAAAACATACCATGCTGTTCAGAAAGAGATGGAGCGCAGGAGAAATATAGGGCGTGATTCTAAAGGGAATCACTCCATGACTTACAGCGGAAAAACACCTTTTTCTAATAA
>CAZANH010000258.1:0-13256 GCA_964486515.1 uncultured Eubacteriales bacterium | reverse complement strand
TCTCATATGCGGAAAGAATTTTGTCGTCTGCGGCTATGGATGGTGTGGAAAAGGCGTTGCAATGAGAGCAAAGGGAATGGGTGCAAATGTTATTGTGACCGAGGTTAATCCTGTAAGAGCTATTGAAGCGGCAATGGATGGTTTCAGGGTTATGAAGCTTGAACAGGCAATGCCGATTGCTGATATTGTAATAACCGTTACCGGTGATTTGAATGTTTTTGACGGGAAACATATAAATATTGCAAAGGATGGTGTCATAATAGCAAACTCCGGCCACTTTAACGATGAAATAAATATAGGTGAGCTTGAGAATATGTCCGATTCAAAAAGGACTGTGCGGGATTTTGTGGAGGAATACAGGCTTGTTGATGGCCGAAGGATATATCTGCTTGCTGAGGGAAGGCTTCTGAACCTTTCAGCAGCTGAAGGACATCCGGCAATTGTAATGGATATGAGTTTTGCAAATCAGGCGTTGGGAGCCAGGTATATCAAGGAAAATGCAGATAAAATGGATAATAGGGTATATGTGATACCGGAAGATATTGATAAGGAAATAGCAAGGCTGAAGCTTGAAACTATGGGTATGGAAATTGACAGACTGTCTGATGAACAGGTAAACTATCTTTCATCATGGAGAAGTGGTACATGAATCAATTTTAAACTGAGCAGGAATTTTCAAAAAGACTGTAGAAAGATAGTAATACGTTGTACTTAAATACGATTACGTTGCATTGACATATACATCTTTCGAGTTTATAATAGTTATAGAAACGAAAAAAGAGGTGAATTATTTTGGCAAATACAAGTGTTACAATCAGAATGGATGAAAAACTAAAAAAGCAGGCAGAAGAGTTGTTTTCTGACTTGGGATTAAATATGACAACTGCATTTACTGCATTTGCCAGTCAAGCAGTAAGAGAACAATGTATACCATTTATTATTTCACGCAATATTCCTAATAAGGAAACGATGGAAGCCATAAAGGAAGTTAAATTGATGAAAGAGAATCCTGGAAAATATAAGAGTTACAGTGATGTTGATGAGATGGTTAAGGATATTTTATTGTGAAATATCAAGTAAAACCTACAAACAGATTTAGAAAGGACTTCACGAGAATAAAGAAAAGAGGCTATGATATTGGTTTAATTACTTATGTGATAAAGTTGTTAGCTAATCATGATGTTTTGCCCGAAAAATATGAAGACCATAATTTAAGTGGAAATTATAACTACTTAAGAGAATGTCATATTACGTCGGACTGGTTACTGATATATGAAAAATCAGAAGAAGAATTAATATTATACTTAACAAGAACTGGGACGCATAGTGATTTGTTTTGACTTCAGCAGACAGTTATAGAAAAAACTTAATTCTATACCGATACTCACTTTCGGAATATTTCCCTTAGTTCCCGGCTTGCCGAAGTTTTGTCCTTTTTCCCAAGGATAGCGGATACTACGGCAATACCATCCACACCGGCCTTTTTTATTTCACCTGCGTTTGTTTCATTAATGCCTGCTATGGCTACAACAGGAATATTTGTGCTTTTCTTTATTTTAGCCAGTACTTCAACTCCGATGGGTTTAGTATCATACTTTTTGGTACCCGTATGGTATACTGGCCCTGCACCAAGATAATCTGCGCCCTCGGTTTCAGCCTGTATTGCCTCTTCGATACTGCTTACGGTGCACCCAAGGATTTTATCATTGCCTGCAACAGCCCTGACGATATTCAGCGGAAGGTCATTCTGACCTATATGAATACCGTCGGCATCAACTGCAAGCATTATATCCAGCCTGTCATTTATAATAAGAGGTATGTTATATTTGGAGGCAAGCTGCTTCATTTTTACGGCTGTGTTATAGAATTCTCTTGTAGAAGCATACTTTTCTCTTAACTGGAGCAGCGAAACACCACCAGATATAGCTTCCTCTACAGCTGTAAACAAGTTATTCCCTTTCATGACTTCCCTGTCTGTAACAAGGTAGAGGGAATAATCAATTTTATTTTTGTCAAGAGACATATTCCTGCTCCTAATGTTCAAAATCCTTTTATTTATTGCCCTTTTTTGAAAGATATTCGGACACAAGTTTTATAGCACAAAAACGCCCGCACATGGTACACGTCTCTTCCAAATCAGACTTCTTATCCCTATAAAATTTAAGTGCTTTTTCAGGGTCAAGCGAAAGCTCAATTTGCTTTTTCCAATCCAGATCTCCCCTTGCTTTTCCCATTTCATCATCTTTTTTTCTTGAATCCTTAATTCCCTTGGAAATATCAGCTGCATGGGCGGCTATAAGTGTTGCTATTACGCCTTCCCTGACATCTTTAGTTGAAGGCAGCCCCAGATGTTCCGCAGGTGTTACATAACACAGAAAATCTGCTCCCGCACTTGCGGCTACTGCTCCTCCTATGGCAGAAACAATATGATCATAACCCGCAGCTATATCTGTCACAAGGGGTCCCAAGACATAAAAAGGAGCTCCGTGGCATAGTTGTTTTTGAATTTTTACATTTGCTTCAATCTGATCCAGTGGAACATGTCCCGGCCCTTCAATCATAACCTGTACATTTTCTTCATATGCCCTTTGTGCAAGTTCACCGATCGTTAAAAGTTCTGAAATCTGTGCCCTGTCCGTTGCGTCCGCCAAGCATCCTGGCCGCAGGCCGTCTCCAAGGCTCAGTGTTACATCGTATTTTTTGGCTATTTTAAGGATTCTGTCGTAATTTTCATATAAGGGATTCTGTTTATTATTGTGCAGCATCCAACCGGTAATGATTGCTCCGCCCCTGCTTACAATATTGGTGAGCCGCCCTTCGTTTTTTAACCTTTCAACATTTTCCATTGTGACGCCGCAGTGGACCGTTATAAAGTCCACACCATCCATTGCCTGTTTTTCAATTACCTCAAATATTTCATCCGGTTCAATATCAACTACCAATTTATTTTTCCTTACTTTATCCACAGCAGCCTGATAAATAGGAACGGTTCCCACCATTACCGGGCTCTGTTTAAGCAGTGCCCTTCTTATATTATCAATATTGCCTCCTGTACTCAGGTCCATAATGGAGTGTGCACCTGCCTTTACTGCAATATTGAGTTTTCTGATTTCCTCATCAAGGTCGTTTATCGTTTCAGAAGTTCCTATGTTTGCATTGATTTTTGTAGTCAAACCCTTGCCGATAGCCAGGGGTTCAATCCATTTATGATTAATGTTTGCGGGCAGTACTGTTGTGCCATCTGCTATACTTTCCATTATATATTCTGCATCCACCGCTTCCTTCATGGCTGCTCTTTTCATTTGCTCGGTAATATTTCCTGCTTTTGCGTGTTCAAGTTGTGTCATATTTAAACCTCCTGAATTATTTGTTTTATTTAGAGCTTCAAAATCGTGCATTATTATTTTAGTAGCCCTTGTTGAAATGCTTAAATCAGTTTTTGAAACTTTTCAACCATTAATATGATTAACATCAAGATATTTTTTCAGTTTTTCATCCGTCATATTGTATAGTTCATCAAAGAATGCGGCTTTAAAAGTTCCGGGACCTTTTACATCATCTCTTTCAGCTGCTATTTGCCCTGCTGTTCCAAAGAAGGCCAAAGCGGTTACCGATGACATAGTAATATTTTCCTTAAGTGCGGCAAATGCCCCAAGTACGGATGATGACATGCATCCTGTACCTACAACGTGCCCCAGCATCGTATGTCCGTTATTAACTTCATAAATATCCCTGGAATCAGTTATTATATCGATAACTCCCGAGGCTATGGCAACACAGTTGTATTTTTCAGATACAATTCTGCATGCCTTGTGTATTTCCTTATACTCTCCTATTGACTCGACGCCTTTGACTTTTCCGCCCATATTTGCCAAAACACTTATTTCTCCCTTGTTTCCTTTTATTACTGAAATATTAACATTTTCAGCGAGACGTTCAATTATTTCTGTTCTTAATTGCGTAGCACCAATTCCCACAGGGTCAAGTATAACAGGTATGTTAAGTTCCGTAGCTTTTTTCCCGGCAAGAATCATTGCTTCTATTTGTTCTGGAACAGGAGTCCCGATATTTATTACAAGTGCATCCGAAGCGGCTACCATTTCCTCCACTTCATCAACTGCATGAGTCATAACCGGAAGTGCTCCAGTACAAAGTGTAGCGTTTGCGCAGTCATCTATCGTCACCTCGTTTGTTATGTGGTGGATAAGCGGTTTTTGTTTTCTTAAACGTTCCAAAGCATTTTCTATCATTGATTTTCTCCTTTCAAATATTTACCTATATCGTTTTTTGCCTTTTACATCATCTGTTTATCAAATATCACAAGCATAACTACCTGCATGAAAATATGTACAAAATAAAAAGCCATGAAACCCTTCATGACCTGATTAATTATTTCTATTTTAATAAACCCGTTTTCCCTTCGCTGGAATTAACCAGATCAGGTTCAAAAGGTCAGGAAATTCACGGCTTCCTATCTCAGCTGTCCTGTTTACAGCTCCCTCAAAAGCATAATATTCAATTTTTGTTTAATTTATTATATTATTTAAACATATATATGTCAAATTTAATTTGTTTTTAATTTCCTGTACCTGTTTATCATAGCTGCAAATTCATACTTCCTCAGAAATGCGAGGTTTCCGGGATGCCCCGTATACGGAGATATTCCGTCAAGCCCCTTACTCTCAATTACACTGTACAGTTTATCAATACAATCCGTGAGAGTTGTACTATTATCAATAAGATTATTTATTGCATATTCCAGCATAACCGACAAGCAGTTGGTCTGGCTTGTATCAACAAGTTGTTCTACATTTGAAAGGTCTATAGTATTTTTGTCGTACAGGATGGTATGAAGTCCCCTTGACTTTATTTTTAAGCCCCTTGGCCCTTTATGGAATCCGGAACTGAGTAATATTCTTGATGATATGAGAAATTGATGCGAGTCAACTGTATTTCTTCCATAATTAAATTCCTTTGCAATTTCAAAGGCCTTTTGCGTGACATCCCTGGGGATATACTCGTCCATCATTATGACTGTGTCAGCTACATCAAAATAATCTCCCGAGCCACCTACTACAATTACAGTGGATACTGACAAATCCTCATATAACTGTTTTACTCTATCAATAAAAGGAGTGATTGGCTCTTTTTCCTTTGCAACAAGTTTCTGCATCCTTTTGTCACGAATCATAAAATTAGTTGCGGAGGTATCTTCGTCTATCAGAAGCAGGTCAGTTCCAACTTCAAGTGCTTCAACAATATTTGCGGCCTGTGATGTGCTGCCGCTTGCATTTTCAGTTGAAAAAACTTTTGTATCCTGTCCATTAGGAAGGTTATTGATAAATGGGGATATGTTAACCTTATTTACACTTCTCCCATCTTCTGCCCGGATTTTAACTGCATTTTCCCTTGTTGCGACATATTCTCTGCCATCGCCCTCAATATGATTGTATATACCCATCTCAAGGGCATCAAGAAGTGTGGATTTCCCATGATAGCCACCTCCTACTATGAGGGATATGCCTTCTTTTATTCCCATACCTTTAATGCTGCCTTTATTAGGCAGATTTATCCCTACTTCCATGCTTTCAGGGCTTTTGAAAGGGACTGCCCCTTCAGCCATAGGTCTTTGAGATATGCCGCTCTGCCTGGGAAGTATGGAACCGTTGGCTATGAATGTAACAAGCTTTAATCTTTCTATTTCTTCTCTTAAAAAATACTGGTCTTCCGAAAGTCTTACCTGCTGTTCAAGTGCCCTGGCATTTATGTTTTTATACATGAGAGAAGCCTCAACTATTTTAGGAAGAGTATTCATAAGGATAGATGCTGCCGATTTACCCAGGACTTTTCTTCCGGTAGCAGGCAACCCTACTTCAAACCTTGCCTCAATTTTATCAGTATCAATGATTACAGATGTCCTGTCCAATATCTGCTGGCCGCAGTTATCTATTATAAGCAGGCCGCTTTTTCCGGTACCACATACACGATTATAATGTTTATCTATATTTTTTTTGAATACACGTGTTATGAAATCCGTTAACGCTATGCGTTTGTACCGGGTATTAAAAAGCTTCTCGGGAAAACCTGCAGTTTGCTGGTTTACGGAAACACGTGCCTTTGTGGGGGCGGCAAACGGATCTCCCTGTACATGGTCTATATACAGTACATAATTTCCAAAATCATACTGCCCTTTGATATCTTTATATGCTTTATACCCTCTGCCGTCAATCCTGGTCAATATGTTTCTCAAATTTTCCCGGTAGTTCATTTATCTGTTCCCCTTTATTTATTTGTAGTTTTGATTATCTTTCTGCATTCAAGATAATACCTTTTTTCTTCTGCTGTTCCTATTGAAAAGGTTTTCCTCGGTAAAACGCCCTCAAGAATTACTGTCTTGAAAAGGTCGTGCTTGTTCATTTGAGGCAAAAAGAACCCTGTATGTTCAGGCTTTTGGGAAAGATTATATAATACATCCTCACCGTGTATGTAATCAATTTTCATACTTTTTTCCTGTTGTGAAAGAAAATCAAGTATCTCCTGGAGTGTTCCCGCCTCAAGATTGTGTGATGGATTTTTTACTGAAAGTATACCGGGTTTCCCCTCAGATATAAAGGGGATACTTTGCATTTTTGTATTATTCTTGATTGATTTCGATTTTGAAAACATTTCCTGTTTGGAATTGACGAATATTATGTCTATATCGTATTTTACTCCAAAATTTTTGGTTATACCTTCTAAAAGCAGTTCCTGGCTTATATTAAATACAATACGGTAAATGGGTTCAAAAATCAGGTTGTCATCATGGACATTTACAATTTCCACAAGGGCATATCTTGCCGGATGATTTGGTACTTCTTCGGGAGTTAATGTCCTTTTTAAATATTTCCAATGTGCTTTTGCCGCAGCAAGAGAATGATTACCGTCACCTACTGCAAAAAGAAGCATGTCTGTTTTTTCTGAAAGGCCGTATTTACTTATAAAAAAATCATGCTCTGAAAGCCTGCTCAATGCTTGATAAATATTGAAAAGAGTTTTTTTGTCATTTATCCTGAACCCTTTAATATATCCTCCGTTTTTCATTAATTCAAAATCGTACATTTTTCTAAAATATTTTTTTCTCGAAGACAATGGTTCAATAACCGACTTTTCAGGATCATCCATCAGAAGCATTATATGTGGGCATTCTATGGATGCATTTTGACGTATTTTCATACGTGGAGGCAGTCTTTCAATTACTGTTTCTTCAGTAGCCCTTATGAGGCTTTTTGAGGATTTGTGATAGTCATATTGCTCAAGGTCCACAGCCATTAGCAGGCCTTTTCTGACAGAGCCCGAATGGTTTTGACGTTCAATGTATAATATGCATTTGCCATGAGAAACAAGTATTTTATTGCTAAGGTAATTTTGCATAGTATTATTTATTGTTGAAATTCTTTCCTCTAAATTATTTTTTTCAAGATATATTTCAGGGAGGATAAGATTAAGAGTTGAAGGTTTTTCTGCTACAAAATTTACTATGTTTTTCCAGTATTCCGGCTCTGAAGTAAACTGATCACATGCTATAACAGCCCACTCGGACATATTTGTACCATCACGCGGCAACAGTATTTCAGGTATATGTAATCCAAGCTGCTCAAATGATTTATGCAAATTTTCCATATAATATGTTTCTCCTCACAAATGGACCGTTATTCCATGGGTATGGAATGGCGGTCACAAGTTCTTGTACGCCTTAGGCGAATCTATTACATTTTAAAGTATTGTTTTAATTTAGTCAAATTGTTTTTTCGGAAAACTTCTAACCTTTTATTGACGTTGAGCATTCACGAGTTTGATTTGACATGTAAGGCTTAATATACAGCTTCTTGATGCCCACAGCGTTTTTTCAGAAAGGTATTTCTTCAAATATAATTTTGAGGTGTCTGAATTAAAGTTGGAAAATACGTCCTGCATTATTTAAAATAAATTTGAAATAATATTTATAGGGAATAAAAAGAAAAATTTTAAAGCGGAGTGTGATTGAAAATGCAGAACAGTTTTACAAAAGGGCTTATTATAGGCGGTATAATTGGAGCATCAATTGGTATGATAGTAGAACCGGATACTATTAATACAAAAAACAGAAAAAAAATGTTAAGGTCGGGTAAGGATATTTTAAGCAAGACAGGTAATGTTATAGGTGATGTTATAGAATTGTTTAGATAGAATTTAAATGTTTTTAAGCTTTTTAATTGATGCAGGGAGTTTTAACATATGAGCATCAAAAAGATGCATATTGTCCGTGTAATAATTATACTTTTCGTAATATTAATTGGATTATTCCTATATCTGAACAGAGAGAAAACCATCAGGATTATTACACCTTTTATTATGGCAGGTATGGTATCATATTTGGTCAGTCCTATGGTGTTTATGTTTGAAAGGAAAAAAATAAAAAGAAACGTATCCATAGTTCTGTCATATTTTTTCCTTTTTGTCATTATTTTTTCGTTTGGTATTTTTTTTATACCCCGTTTTATAAACAGTGCGACGGAATTTGGTCAAACTATTCCCGAACTTACTTCTGCTTACCAGGAAATATTTAATGATATTCTGACATCAGTAAGAACCGGCAGATGGTCACCGGATATAAAACAATTTCTTTTAAATGAAATACAGGATGTTTCGGCAAGAGCAGGGCAGGTTTTAGAAAATGTGCTTTCCGGATTGGTTGATGGTGCAATGGTTACATTATCGGTGTTTTTTGATTTTTTCATAGGATTGGTAGTTGCCTATTATATACTGAAAGATGGCGAGCACTTAAAATCTGTTTGCGTGACAATAGTACCTGATAAATGGAAAAATAATTTAATCCTATTGGGAAGAGAAATAAACAGGGTATTTAAAAATTTTATACGTGGCCAGCTTATTGCATCTTTATTTGTAGGTACTATGGAAACTGTCGGTTTATATATTGCAGGTGTAAAATATCCGCTTTTATTGGGGGTTTTAGGAGGTATTACCAATATAATACCGTATTTCGGGCCTGTGATAGGTGCTGTACCCGCTGTTGCTGTCGCGTTTATACAGTCGCCTTTAAAAGCATTTTTAACGCTTGCGATATTTTTAACTGTCCAACAGGTGGAGAATTCCCTTATAACACCGCGTATTATGAAAAAACGGCTTGGTATACATCCTGTTACTACAATATTTGCCATACTTGCAGGCGGCCAGTTTTTTGGGCTTATGGGCATGCTTTTTGCCGTACCTGCAGCCGCAATTATAAAAGCGGTTATACGGATTTCATTTGTAAAATAAACAGACGAACTATCATCGCTCTTGACACATAAAACCCTCTTCGATATTATTGTATATGAAAAGTTGAAATGTACAATATTTGGAGAGGATTATAGAATGCAGGAATTAGGATTGAATGAAATAAGAGAGAGATTTTTAAGATTTTTTGAGGACAAGGGGCACTTGCGGCTCCCTGGATTTCCGCTGATACCTCAGGATGACCCAAGCATTCTTTTGATAAATGCGGGAATGACGCCGCTTAAACCTTTTTTTACAGGGCAAAAAAAACCGCCTGCACTCAGGATAGCAACCTGCCAGAAATGCATACGTACTCCTGATATAGAAAAAGTAGGGAAGACAGCAAGACATGGTACCTTTTTTGAAATGCTGGGCAATTTTTCATTTGATGATTATTTCAAAAAGGATGCTATAGTTTGGGCATGGGAGTTTATAACGGAGAATTTGAAAATTGACAGGGATAGACTATGGGTTTCGATTTATAAGGATGATGATGAGGCATATGACATATGGAACAGGGTTATCGGATTGGAACCCGGTAGAATTGTAAGGATGGGCAAGGAAAATAATTTCTGGGAGCATGGTACGGGTCCCTGCGGGCCGTGTTCCGAGATATATTATGACAGGGGTGTTGATAAAGGGTGTGGAAGGCCTGAATGTTCGGTTGGGTGTGAATGCGACAGGTTTATAGAACTGTGGAATCTTGTATTTACCCAGTTTAACAGGGAGGAAGATGGAAGTTATACAAAACTTGAAAAAAACAATATAGATACGGGTATGGGGCTTGAAAGGCTTGCGAGTATAATGCAGGGAGCAGACAGCCTTTTTGAGATTGATACCGTTAAAAGAATACTTGACCATGTATGCAAAACTGCAGATGTGCCTTATGAAGTGGGTACAGGTAAAAGAGATGTATCAATAAGAGTTATTACGGACCATATAAGAAGTACTGTGATGATGGTATCGGATGGAATAATTCCTTCAAACGAGGGAAGGGGTTATGTATTAAGAAGGCTTTTAAGAAGGGCGGCAAGGCATGGAAGACTGCTTGGTATAAGGGAGCCTTTTCTTTATGACACAGCCGGGATTGTAATTTTGGAGTCACAGCAGGCTTATCCCGAACTGAGAGAAAAAGAGGGATATATTAAAAAGATTATCAGGCTTGAAGAAGAGAGATTTGAGGACACGATAGACCAGGGTATTGGCATTCTTGATGTTTTTATGGATTTTATTGCTGATGATAAGGATAATGAGTTTCCGGACAAATTAAGAAATATACCACATATGGATAATATGAGTTCAGAAGGGTACATAAGAAACATTAAAGAAAATCGGATAATTCCAGGTGCTTTTGCATTCGTACTTCACGACACATACGGATTTCCGTTTGATATTACAAAAGAAATAGCAGAAGAAAACGGATTAAAAGTGGATGAAAAGGAATTTGAAATGTATATGGAACAGCAGAGGCAAAGAGCGAGAAAAGCATTAAAAGACAGGGAAGGCAGTGCCTGGGGGCAAGATAAGGAGAATAGATTTGAGTTGGAGGCGGAAGTTGAGTTTACAGGCTATGATGAGTTTACGACAGAAGCCGAAATTATTAATATGATAAAGGATAATACGGCAGTTGGAAGCTTGAACAAAGGGGAAAAGGCCGTATTTATATTGGACAGGACGCCGTTCTATGCGGAAAGCGGTGGACAGGTGGGTGATAAGGGCATTATAGAATCGGACAGTGGATCAATAGTTGTGGAGGATTGTAAAAAGAATGCATCAGGCAGCCATATTCACTCAGGATATGTTAAAAGCGGCAATGTAAAAGTCGGGCAAAAGGTCAGGGCATGTATAGATAAAAGAAAAAGAATCGCAGCCTCAAGAAACCATACAGCCACGCACCTTCTGCAAAAGTCTTTGAAAAATGTATTGGGTGAACATGTCAGGCAGGCGGGTTCGTTTGTTTCCGATGAAAGGCTGAGATTTGATTTTACACATTTTGCGTCACTTTCGGTAGATGAGATAAAAAGGGTTGAAAAGGAAGTAAATAAAAAAATACTGGACAATCTATCTGTTAATACGAAAGAAATGGATCTGGACGAAGCAAAAAAAACAGGAGCAACAGCGCTGTTTGGAGAAAAATACGGTAAAACCGTAAGGGTGGTTTCAATAGGAGATTACAGCCTCGAACTCTGCGGCGGTACCCATATAAAAACAACCTCAGAGGCGGGGATGTTTAAAATAACAGGTGAAAGCGGTGTTGCATCAGGAGTCAGAAGAATAGAAGCACTCACCGGAGAAGCTGCCCTGATGTATTATGATGAAAATGAGAAAATACTTGGAGAGATAACCGGGATACTGAAAACAACTCGTTCGGAAAGTGTTAAAAGGATTAAAATTCTTCTTGAGGAACTCAAACATTCTCAGAAGCAGATTGAATCAATGATGAATAAGCTTATACATGAGCGTTTGGATGATATGTTATCTCAAAAAAAGGAAATAGAAGGTGTCAGGGTTTTATCCGTACGTATCGACGGGCTTGATCCGGCGGTACTCAGAGATACTGCAGGCAAGCTCAAGGACAGGCTGGGTTCCGGTATTGTAGTACTTGGATCAGGCAATGGTGATAAAGTGAGTTTTGTGGCAATGGCTACGGTTGATACGGTAAATAAGGGCGTACATGCAGGGAATATTTTAAAAGAAGCTGCTAACATAACCGGAGGAGGCGGTGGAGGAAGGCCTGATATGGCACAGGCAGGAGGCAAAGATGCTGCCATGCTTGACAGGGCACTTGAATCTGTTTATGAAGGAGTTAGGAAGCAGCTTTGCGGCGGTGCCAATTAAGGTGCCAATTAAAATAATAATGGAGGTTTTGTATAATGCAAGACTGTATATTTTGCAGGATAATTAAAAAAGAAATTCCATCAACAATGGTATACGAGGATGATAAAGTGGTTGCATTTAAAGATATCAATCCCGCAGCACCAGTCCACATTCTAATAGTTCCAAGACAGCATATTGCCGGTATAAACGAACTTGACAGCGAGAATATAAGTATAGTGGGATATATTCATCTCGCCGCAATAAAGATTGCGAAACAGCAGGGAATAGCAAAGAGCGGATACAGACTTATAAGCAATTGCGGCAAAAATGCAGGACAGACGGTCCTACACCTGCATTACCACCTTCTCGGCGGTGTGGATATGGGACCTGATATTATTATATAAAATAGAAATCAGATTTATCATTATTCCATATTTCTATAACATAATTCTATTTACTTAGATATAAAAAAGGCTTAAACTTATTAAGTTATGTACTTAAATTATATGGTATGGATTTAATTTTATTGCGGAAGAAGAAAGGTGGATGATAATGGCGGAATTGAGATGGCATCCTCTTATAAAAGACTGGGTAATGATAGCGTCACACAGGCAGAACAGACCCCAGATGCCTGAGGGGTGGTGCCCCTTTTGCCCGGGTTCCGGAAAGGTACCGGACAAATATGATGTATTAAAGTACGATAATGATTTTCCCGCACTGTCTGAAAATCCTCCTGCACCGGATGATGTGGCTGTGGATTTTTACAGGACAAAAGAGGCTTATGGAAAATGTGAGGTAATACTGTATTCACCGCATCATACCATAACTTTACCGGAACTTTCCGAGGAACATGTGGAAAAAATCGTTAACCTTTGGACTAAGAGGTTTATAGAACTTAAAAAGGATAAAAGAATTAAATTCGTTTTTATTTTTGAGAACAGGGGTGAAGTCGTAGGGGTTACCATGCCGCACCCACATGGCCAGATATACGGATATCCTTTTATACCGAAGAAAATAGAACTTGAACTTGATGCGTGCAAGGAGCATTTCGACAATAGGGGGACATGTCTTATATGTGATATGTTGAAGCTTGAAAAAGAAGACGGGAGAAGAATCATATTTGAAAATAATAGTTTTACCGTTTT
>CAZANH010000257.1:0-3290 GCA_964486515.1 uncultured Eubacteriales bacterium | reverse complement strand
TTAGAGGCTGTTTGTGAAGCAATGTTAAGGTCAAATCATTGTTTGAGTTGAATGCATTCCCGTTATATTTTTAAGCATTCAGCGAGTTTGATTTGACATGTAAGGCTGAACATACAGCCACTTGAACTTGTAGCGTTCATTTCAGGAAAATATTCTTCGAGCTAAGGGGGCTGTGAATAGTAACAAGTCAACAGGAAATGTTAAATTAATCATATTTCTTTTTAAGTGGTTTTTCGGGGGCAAACAGTGTAAATAGCCCTCCAAATATAATGTTTGAATAATAGGTAAGTATTCTCCATATAAGTACAACAGACATAATAATCTTTTCCTTGAAAAACAACTTAAAAAACAGGTAACTGATACCTTCTGCCCCACCTGATGAACCCGGAAGCGGAATATATGACGCGGTCATTATTACCAATGCCTGTGCTGAAATAACATTCAGTAAATTTGTTGTTGTTTTTTCTATTGCAAGATAAATAAAGAAGGGAATTGAAAAAAAGAATGTTAGTCTAAGTACCTGAAAAACAATTGTTTTTACAAGAAGTACCACATTCCCCCCAAGTATATTTATACCCTCACTGAAAAGCCTGACTTCTTTCATCAGATATTTTTTTTTCCTGAACGGTTTTTTTATAATCTTTAAATTTTGAAGAATATTAATTCCCCAAAACATAATTTTTGTTGCAAGGGTTTTGTTAATTAGTAAAAAAGCATACAAACTGATTACAAAAGCATTTGCTACAAGGCCTGCTATAAAAAGCATCGTAAAATGCGGTATATTTTCAAGAAAAAACCGTGTTTTAAATATAAGCACGACAAGCGAATAAAATACAACTACAAGCTGATATGATACCGATTTTATAATTATGACAAGTACAGTATGGCCCGGCATTACACCATTCTTTATCATTACATACCCCTGTGCAGCCTGTCCCCCTGAAGCAAAAGGTGTTGCAGCATTAAAGAACTGTCCGATCATTGTTACTCTTATTGAATTTCCCCATTTTTGCCTTTCAACCAGATACTGTGTTGTAGTATGCAAAATTACAGCCTCACCTGACCAGTACATAATCATGCAGCCTAAAGCAGCTAATATCCATATATATCTCATACTTCCAAAAAGATTCAAAAGTTCATCTATCCCATTTGTAAAAAACACCAGTACTATAAGGGCAACAAGAAAAAACAGTATAATAATCATATTTAATACAATGTTTTTCATAAACAACTCATCCCTGTACATTGTTATCCATACGGCAACATTTAGTATTTTTCATATCTGTTGCAATACGGTACTAAGGAATGACAAAACAATAACTTCCCATTTTTGAAGCGGTTATTATTCCGTCATTCCTAAACAAAGTGTAACAATAAATATTAAACTTTTCAAGTCTTATATTTTTTTGTTCTTTAGAACCCGGCAGATTTTGGCGTGCGTGCAAAGGGTATTACATCCCTTATATTGCTCATTCCTGTCATATACATTATTGCCCTCTCAAAGCCGAGGCCAAACCCTGCGTGTTTTGTACCCCCATATTTTCTTAAATCAATATACCATTCATAATCTTCCTTTTTTATTCCCAGTTCCTTAATCCTTCTTTCAAGATAATCCAGCCTCTCTTCCCTCTGGCTGCCACCGATAATTTCTCCCACTCCGGGTACAAGCAGATCCATTGCTGCAACTGTTTTTTCGTCATTATTAAGCCTCATGTAAAACGCCTTTATGTCCTTTGGATAGTCCGTTACAAATACAGGTTTTTTAAATATATTCTCAGTCAGATACCTTTCGTGTTCCGTCTGCAGGTCATTTCCCCATTCTACGGGATATTTAAAGTTATTTCCATGTTTTTTCAGTATATCTACAGCTTCTGTATATGTTATATGTTGAAAATCTGATTCAGTTATATTATTAAGTTTATTGAACAGGGTTTTATCTATAAAGCTATTAAAAAATTTCATTTCATCGGGTGCTTTTTCCATAACATAACCGATTATGTATTTAATCATTTCCTCCGCCAGCTTCATATCATCTTCAAGTGATGCAAAAGCTATTTCAGGTTCAATCATCCAAAATTCAGACGCATGCCTTGCCGTATTTGAATTTTCCGCTCTGAAAGTAGGCCCGAAAGTATATACCTTCGAGAATGCCATGCAGAAGGTTTCAACATTTAACTGGCCGCTCACAGTCAGATTTGTTTCTTTTCCAAAAAAGTCCTTTGTATAGTCTACATTCCCGTTCTCATCAAGCGGGGGATTCATACCTGGCAGAGTGGTAACCTTGAACATTTCACCCGCACCTTCTGCATCGCTCCCCGTGATAATAGGCGTATGGACATATACAAAACCCTTTTCGTTAAAAAATTTGTGTATTGCAAACGCAAGCAGGGATCTCACCCTGAAAACTGCTGAAAAAGTATTCGTACGTGGCCTTAAATGTGAAATTGTCCTTAAGAACTCAAATGAATGTCTTTTTTTCTGAAGCGGGTAATCAGGAGCACAAAACCCCTCGACCTCTATATGTACTGCCTTAAGTTCAACAGGTTGTTTTGCTGCAGGTGAATCTACAAGAGTACCTTCTGCTTTTATAGACGTACCGGCAGAAAGCCCTGTAATTTTTTCGAAATCATCGAGTTTTTCTTCTTCGAGTACAATTTGAAGGTTTTTAAAACATGTACCGTCATTAATTTCAATAAAACCAAGCGAACCTGAACTTCTCACTGTTCTTATCCATCCTGCCGCTTTAATGGTTTTATCTGTATACTTGCCAGGGTCTTTAAAAATATCCGTTAACTCAGTAATGTCCATATAAACATCAATTCCTCCTTTGCCTTTTTTACAAAAGTACAATACCTTCTTTTTTACAACGCTCTATCATGCTTTTCGGCCATACTGAAGCCTGTACCTCTCCTATATGTGCTTTATTCAAATAAAACATACATATTCTTGATTGTCCTATTCCACCGCCTACAGTATATGGAAGTCTTCCGGCAAGAAGTTCACTATGAAACATCAGGTATTTCCGATCAATACAATCTAAAACCTCAAGCTGTTTTATAAGAGATTTTTCATCAACTCTTATACCCATTGAAGAAACCTCAAATGCTCTTTCAAGAACAGGATAATAGAATAAAATATCTCCGTTCAATTCCCAGTCATCATAATCCGGAGCTCTTCCATCATGAATTCCTCCTGATTTTAGTTTTCCTCCTATATTCATAACAAATACGGCTTTTTTATCTCTTGTTATTATTTCTTCCCTCTCTCCCGGCATAAGGGAAGGATACATG
>CAZANH010000256.1:0-2491 GCA_964486515.1 uncultured Eubacteriales bacterium | reverse complement strand
CTGTCAGTTAAGAATTAAAAGTGAACCGTTTTTGCTAAATTTAAAGTTTAAAAGTGAACACCTTTAAAACCATAATCTAAAGCTAAAAGGAGGTTTTAGATTACGGTGCAGATACATAAAGAATTTACCAACAGCCAAGTTAAAAATCTCATTGGACGCTACCTTAGAAGAGAGATTGAGATATGACTCCTATTTAACAATGTTAGGCAAATTACCTAAAAGCATTCTCTACAATCTTATCCCACCATACAAACACAATACTAACGTTTTCCGGCTTCACATGTGCCCAGATGGATATCAGAAGTTGAGGATTGGCACTAACTATGAGGATAAGCGGCTGGGGCGCAACACGCAAAAGAACTACATGAGGAGTACATGGCTACCTGCGTCGCGCTGGTCCATCTTCATCCCCTCGTTAGCTTTTTCATTCATTAATAATAGCCACTGCTCTCGTCCAACCCGCAGACGCCTTTCTGATTTTCACAGGGAAGCATGAGACCATAAAAGCACTTGATGGTAGTACTTCAAGGTTATGTAGTTTTTCCAAATGACAATAACTAATATCTTTTCCAGCTTTATGCCCTTCCCATATCAATGCGTGATTTTGTGTCTGCTGATATTTCCTTGCTGTATGGACAAAGGGCGCATCCCAACTCCATGCATCTGTACCGGTCAGTTTGATACCTCTTTCAAGCAGATACATTGTTGCCTCATATCCCATACCGCAACCTGACGACACATAATCATCATACCCATAACGGCTTCCTGCCCGTGTATTCACGAGTACGATATCAAGAGGTTTCAATTCATAATGAATCCGATGCAGTTCTTCCTCCACATCCTTAGCACTCACAACGTAGCCATCTTCAAAAGAGCGAAAGTCCAACTTCACACCGTTTTGAAAACACCAATCCAATGGCACTTCATCAATAGTCAGCGATTGTTCTCCTTTGTTCATTGTTGAATGAAAATGATATGGTGCATCTAAATGAGTACCATTATGTGTGATAAGCTCTACTTTTTCAATTGCCCACGCTTCGCCGTCCGGTAGATCCTCTTTTTTCAAATTGGGAAAAAACCGCTGTAGCTGCGAAAAGGTTTCCTGATGATTAAAGTAATGAATTTTAGGACTATATCCATCAGGATCGGAAGTGACATCGTTTTCCAAATACATTGAGATATCGATAATTTTTCTCAACATAGTTTCTCCTTTGTATGGGGTAGAAAGCAACAAGTGATTATCTTTCTGTTTAACTTACGAAAAATAATATCCTTTGCTCTAAAAATCATTCTATTGTATGAATTTCCTAGCTGTATAACATTATAATTTGCATGATAAAAAGGAAGCTGCTTTTCTCCGAAGAACCGGTTTTAAAAATATCTGAGTTTCTATTACATGCCAAAACCTAAAATCCAGTCAAATTACATTGTCCATATGCTATTGGAAAGTGCAATGTCATTTCGAAATGTATCCGCCAAAATGAAGGCTCCCATAGAAGTATGATATGATTAATCTCAATCATAATAATTACCTATTTCAAGATGTTATAAGTAATATTTTTCCACCTTTCACTATCCCTATTTGTATAGCAATTAAGTAAAGATACTCTCTTGTCCTGAAGAAGGTAGAGAATTGATCTGCACCTCATGAGTTGTGAACGCTGCCACGATATGCACATATAGTCTGCCTTTTAATCCCTGATCCATTCTTCTTATTACAGACTTTCTTTTTTGGGGATGCACTCTCTTATCACAGGTCTTCCACATTGTGTGATAGTATTCTGAAATCGCAGGTTTGAGTGAAGTTTTATAACGAGAAGTGAGCCGGAAATGAAGAACTTTCAGAGGGGTGGCAAAAAATAATTAGTTCTTTCGCGAAATCGACAAAATCAAAGAATCCTAATGATAAAAGGTTTCAGTTAGATTATACATTTTATTCATCTATCTTACAGGCAGGAATTATAAGATATGGTTATTATGGAAAGCTTTCTACTTACCCATATTTAAAACATCTTTCCTTGGGTAGAATCTACCACATCTGGTGCCACCTTCTAATATTCCATTTAAGCAGCGAATACCCCATAAGGGAAAGGGAGAACTTGGAATGGAATTTACCTGTTAGGCATTTTTTAAGAGTGAACTGCACTATACTCGAACCTTTTATTGGCTGTAAACTAGAATAATTATCTGAGCAAAATGAATGAGCGAGAAATTATGTTCTGATAATTATTTTTGTTTAAAGGGTCCATACCAGAATTTAGCAAATTCATTCAAATGCATTTCACCTGCAGTGAACTTAATAAATCTTAATAACTTCTACTGTGGAATTGTTTTGAGGTATCAAAATACTCCTATTTTTCGGAGTCCACTTTTAAACTTTCAATCTTCTAAACTTGATGAACTCGCAAAAAGTCAAATCAGGTTAATATTTTGATATTATTAACAAAAATTACATTTATTCCTTGCTTTTTCCTGTAGGGTTTGATATGAA
>CAZANH010000255.1:0-34277 GCA_964486515.1 uncultured Eubacteriales bacterium | reverse complement strand
CATGGATAAGCTTTTCCGTGACGCATTGGGCAATAAATAAACCGTAAATGCATATTAAAAAAGAGGGGCTTTGCCCCCTCTTTTTTAATTGAAAGAAATGGAGGTTTTTGATGAATACAATAGATTTTTCAGAGTTATATGCAGGAGGAAATGTTTATCGCAGGGCCAGGTTAAATTTTAATAGGCTTGAAGAAGAAGAATACAGGCCTGCAAATGTCTTCAAAGATAGTAAGTATGACTGGCCGGGAGACTGGGAGGGAAGAGCTGTTCTGGGACTTGTATTGCTTGCCCGTGCAGTTCACAGAGAACCTAAGTATCTTGAAGAGATAATGACGTTATTACCAGCTCACTTGAATGCAAAGGGATATTTCGGAAGGGTTTTACCTGATGGGACACTTGATGAACAGCAGATATCAGGAAATAGTTGGTTTTTAAGAGCCATGATTGAATACTATATGTGGAAGAAGGATGAAAAAGTTTATAAAATTATTCAAAGTATTGTAAACAACCTTGTTTTGTCTGCAAAAGGGTATTACAACCGTTACCCTTCGGAGCCTAAAGAAAGGATTTATGAAGGGGAAGCTATAGGGAGTCTTACCGGAGGTTTAATAGGAAACTGGTATTTGTCTACTGATATAGGATGTGCATTTATAATGCTAGATGGTGCTACTCATGCTTACCAGATTTTAAAGATTTCAAAATTAAAAGAGGTAATTGATGAAATGATTGACAAATTCCTGACTATAGATATTCTTAAACTATCTTTACAGGTACATGCAACGCTTTCAGCTTTAAGGGGTATACTCCGTTATTATGAAACGGTAAGAGATTATAAATTGCTTGAAGCTGTTGAAATCAGGTATGCTTTATATATGAGGGAGGCAGTTACTGAAAACTATGAAAATTACTGTTGGTTTGGAAGGCCATCCTGGACTGAGCCATGTGCAGTAATAGATTCTTTCATTTTATCAGTAAAATTGTGGGAAATAACAGGAAAGTCGCATTATCTTGATAATGCCCACAATATTTTATTTAATGCAATGGGCTATGAACAGAGACCGAATGGAGGGTTTGGCTGTAATAAATGTGTAGGTGCACAGGATGAATTTTTATGTCCTGCAAAAGACTTATTTGAAGCTTTCTGGTGCTGTACCATGAGAGGTGGGGAAGGTTTGGCAAGGGCAGTTGAATATTCCTATTTTGTTAATGAAAACGAGTTGATAGTACCTTTCTACGATGATAATACTTCATATATCAGCTTTGAAGATGGAGATCTGATAATCAAGGAAACCACTGGTTATCCTATAGACGGTGAGGTAAAACTTGAAGTAGTATATTCCACCATAAAAACTGAAAAAGTACTGAAACTTTTTGTACCTTCATGGGTTTGTAATGGTAGCATACAACTGCTTATTAACGGGAAAGCTAAAAAATATAAGTTTGAAAACGGGTTTATTAAAGTAAAAACTTTCTTTGGTTCAAATGAAAGAATAGAATTATTATTCAGTATTGGATTGAGGGTGGAAGCAACAATCAATAAAAACAATATCAAGGGTTACACTTTCCGTCATGGTTCTTTAATACTCGGGATTGACAACAACGTTGACAAAATTGGATTAGGGAAAAATACAAAATTTATAAACATTGGAAATGCAAAATATCAGGCTGAAAATATGAACGTAATTCTAAGCCCTATAAATGTTTTAATATATACTACACATGAACTGGCAAAAAAAAACAGGAAGCAAATTCTTTTCAATTTATAGATAATATTTTTTCTTCATTTATTAGTTTCGTTGTTTTAATGAGGGACGGTTCAGATTCGGCAACTTTGTCTTGTCTGAACCGCCCTGTTTTACTAACGGCGTAATCTGTGACGTACAAGGTCAATTGAACCGAGTACAACGTGAACAAGCCCAAATCCTGTTATACCCCATGAAATATGAGGAGCGACAGGCTTTAAAATTAAACCGGCCGCTGTTACTGCTGTTCCAAGAGATGCCGGGATTAATCCTTCTTTTACTTTCATATATAACAGCCTCCTTGTCGCAAATATTTAAGATTCGTGATTATTTTATGTAAAATTATTTTTTTTATTTCAAAATATTTTATTTGAAATTATGATGAAAAACGGTATAATAGTTATTAATCGGAGGTGAGAATGTATCTTTATGATTGAGGACGAGAAATTGCTGCTATCAAGTGCAAAAAAAGGAGATGTAGAAGCATTTGAAGTTTTAACAAAACAATATTGGAAAAAGATTTATAATATGGCATTGAGGATGCTTGGAAATCATGAAGATGCAAATGACCTCGCACAGGATGTTCTGATTAAAATATTCAAATCCTTGAGGAATTTTCGTGAAGAGTCTTCATTTTCAACATGGATATATAGAATTACAAAAAATGTATGTATCGATGAACTTAGAAAAAGAAAAAAAGAAAAATTTGTTTCTCTTGATGAGGAAATAGAACTAAATGAAGGCAGTGTCAAACTTCAGGTGGAAAGTGACAAACCCGGGCCTTATGAAGAATACGAAAAATCTGAGATTGGAAGGATTGTAACTGAAGCTGTAAGCAAACTTTCGTATAAACACAGAATGGTTATTGTGCTAAGAGATATACAGGGATTTAGCTATGATGAAATATGTAAAATTGTTGGATGTCCAAAAGGAACTGTAAAGTCAAGACTTAACAGGGCAAGGCATGAGTTGAGGCAATTACTGGAATCAAACAGGGAACTTTCAGTTTTGGATTTCGTCAAATAATATGGGAAAGGAGGGTTGAGGATGGAAAAATGCAAACATTTCAAGAAGCTTATAAACAGTTATATTGATGATGAAATTACAAAAAGTGATCGATTAAGACTTGAGAAACATATGAAAAAATGTAAGGAATGTCTTGATGAGAAAAATAAAATGTCAGCAATTGTTGATTTATGTAAAAATATAGGATATGAAGAATTACCTGCCAAATTCGCTGAAGAACTCCACGAAAAACTTGTAGTAGAAAAAAATTCAACGAAAAAATGGGGCAATTTAATTTCAATACCCGGGAAATATGTGAGTATATTGTCTGCTGTAGCAGCAGGAATTTTAATAATAGTATTTTTAAAGGGTATCTTCTTTAATATGAACAATATGGATAAAAGTAATAGTATTGATGCAGATGAGCAAAGTATTTTAAAAAGTGAACAGAAAGAATATGATATTGAAGAGAATAATGATAAAAACATATATGTCGGGAGTATGAGGGCAACGGAAGAAGAAAGTAAGGCAGGTGATATTAAGGGATTAGATGAGGAATTACCGCAGCAGGAAGATTTAGTGGCTGAAAGCAAGCAGAAGTTAATAATTGTCCATCCGAAACCTTCAGAGCAGATTAAAAGGATAACTGAAGCTGGAGTGGAAAAAGGTGGGGAAATAGTTGAAATAAAGTATGAAGAGAATGAAGTAGTCTTCAGGATAAAGAATAATGATATTGAAAATATAAGCAGAGAATTTGTAGATATTTACGGGGAGTCAAATGTTTTATTACAGGAAGATGATTCAAATATTACCCAGGAAACAGAAATATCTGATGAGAAGTCAGATTACACATATATAAAGGTTCAAATTAAAAAAACTGGCTATTGATTTCAGGAAAATATACTTCGAACTATTGAAGAAATACCTTTCTGAAATAGATAGCGAAGGACTCGTAGAGGCTGTTTTTGAAGCAAATATAAGGTCAAATCACTGTTTGAGATGAATGCTTTCCAGTAATATTAATTGAAGCATTCAGTGAGTTTGATTTGACATGTAAGGCTGAATATACAGCCTCTTGATGCCCGCAGCGTTTTTTCAGAAAGGTATTTCTTCAATATTGGTATATAAGGGGGTACTTGAACAGTACCCTGAAAAGATTAATAAATAAAAAAATTTTTCACAACCGTTTACGGTTGTTGTTTTTTTGTGTAAAATAGACCTTGTATTGAATAAACTAATGAGTGGTGATATTTATGAATACCGGCAAACTTATGATTATTGACGGAAACAGTATATTAAACAGGGCTTTTTATGGGCTTCAGGGTAGGTATCTCCTGCAGACAACAGATGGGTTTTACACAAATGCTGTCTACGGTTTTTTGAATATTTTCTTTAAATACATGGATGAGGAACAACCGGAGTATGTTTGTGTGGCATTTGACCTTAAAGCTCCAACTTTCAGGCATATTGAATATGATATGTACAAGGCAGACAGGAAAGGGATGCCGGATGAACTTGCTGTCCAGGTACCTGTTATAAAGGAGGTACTTGATGCAATGAATATTGAACGGCTGGAAAAAGAAGGGTTTGAAGCAGATGATATTATTGGGGCTTTGTCTCTTAGCGCAGAGAAAAAAGGATTTGAAACGGTTATCATAACAGGAGATCGGGATGCACTGCAGCTTGCTTCCCAGAAAACAAGGATTAAGATACCCTCTACAAAATCAGGTAAAACAAAGACAAATGAATATAATTATGATGCAGTAAAAGAAAAATATGAGGTAACTCCATTACAACTTATTGATGTAAAGGGGCTTATGGGAGATAAGTCCGATAATATACCTGGAATAGCCGGTATCGGTGAAAAAACTGCTTTAAATCTGATAAAGGAGTTTAAAAGTATTGAAGAGCTTTATGAAAACCTGGAAAGGGTGTCAAGTGATTCGGTGAGAAAAAAACTGGTAAATAGCCGTGAAATAGCTTTTAAAAGTAAAAGGCTTGCGACTATTGAAAGAAATATACCAGGAATGATTGAAATTGAAAAGTTAAAAAGAGAGGATTTTGATAATGACAGGCTGTTTGAGCTTTTTAAACGGCTTGAGTTTAAAAGTTATATAAATAAACTTGAATTAAGGCAGCGGAGTATAAGTGATGGGTACGGCTTATCAGAAAAAGTATCAGGTAATTTCAGTAAGATAGATACGTTGCAGGAATTAAAGGAATTAAAAAAACAAATTACAGGGGAAAGAAAACTGGCTGTCATGTATTTTATCGAAAAAGAGGATTTGTTTAAAAAAAGGCTGGAAGCTGTTTCAATAGCGTGGAAACCAGATGAAGCTGTATTTATAACAGTAAGTAGTATCGGAGAAAAGATATTTATTGATAACTTCAGGGATATATTTGAAAAGTCTGATATAGAAAAAATCGGACATGATATTAAACCTTTTATCGTATATTTAAAAAACAAGGATATAATTCCAAAGGGTTTTGTTTTTGACACAATGCTTGCGGCATATATGGCAGATCCATCAAAAGCAACTTATGATATTTCCGAACTTTCGGAAGATTATCTTGAAAAAACATTGGAACCATTGGAAATATTAAATATAAATGAAATTGGAATATCTGGTTCTTCTGATATGGATATAAAAAAAATAGCCGAAAATACTTGTATTTATTCCATACGGCTGCTGGAATTATGGGAATCACTAAAATTAACCCTGAAAGAACTGCAACAGGAGAGTTTATATTATGATGTTGAATTCCCACTGATTTATGTACTTGCAGATATGGAAATAAGGGGCTTTAAGGTTAACAGGGAGATACTTGTTTCTTTTTCGGAAGAACTAAAAGCAGGAATAGATATTCTAAAAGGGGAAATTTACAAAGATGCAGGTGAAGAGTTCAACATAAATTCTCCAAAGCAGCTTGGAACCATTCTTTTTGAAAAACTTGGGCTTCCTGTATTAAAAAAGACGAAAACTGGTTATTCTACAAATGCAGAAGTTCTTGAAAGGCTTTCAAACAAACATGATATCATCCAAAAGATATTGAAATACAGACAGTTTGTAAAACTGAAATCTACATATGTTGAAGGGTTGCTTAATATGATTAATCCTGTTACAGGTAAAGTACATACAAGCTTTAATCAGACAGTTACTGCAACAGGAAGGATAAGCAGCGCTGAGCCAAACCTTCAGAATATTCCAGTCAGACTTGAAATGGGAAAGAAAATAAGGAAGGTATTTGTTCCTGAAAATACGGAATTTATACTTACAAGTGCTGATTATTCTCAAATTGAACTCAGGGTACTTGCTCATGTATCACAGGACGAAAATATGATAACCGCATTTATGAATAATGAAGATATACATGCATCAACTGCATCAAAAATATTTGGGATACCGCAGGAAGAAGTAACACCACTTATGAGAACGAGGGCTAAAGCAGTTAATTTTGGAATTATGTACGGAATAGGTGAATTCAGCCTTTCAAAGGATCTGGATATTACAAGAGGACAGGCACGTAATTATATTGACGGATATCTGGACAGGTATCCGGGAGTTAGAAGATATATGAATAATGTAGTAGAGGAAGGCAGGGGAAAAGGCTATGTTACAACAATATTAAACAGAAGAAGATATGTTCCAGAATTGAAATCAAAAAATCATAATATAGTGGAATTTGGAAAGAGAATTGCAATGAATACTCCTATACAGGGAAGCGCGGCAGATATCATAAAGACAGCCATGGTAAAAGTTGCAGATGAGTTTGCGAAAAGGCGTTTGAGATCACGAATATTACTACAGGTTCATGATGAATTAATTGTAGAAACCTTTATAAAAGAGAAAGAGCAGGTTGCTGATATTTTAAGAAAATGTATGGAGGAAGCAGTTAATCTAAAGGTACCGGTTAAAGTTGATATAAATACAGGTAATAACTGGTATGAAACAAAATAAACACGAAATAAATATGTATCAGGAAAAAAAGATATTATACGGGAAATATTTACTTTTATTTGTAATACAGGGGAGGTAATGTTATTGTTAATAATAGGGGTAACTGGTGGAATAGGAAGTGGAAAGAGTACAGTTTCAAAAATCCTTTACGACCTTGGAGCAAAGGTAATTGATGCTGACAGAATTGCGAGAGAAGTAACTGATAGAGATGAAGTAATGAAAAAACTTAAGGAAGCATTTGGCCCGGAAATTGTAACAGGTAATGGAAAATTAAACAGGGATAAACTTGCTGAGATGGTATTTGGGGAACCTGAAAAATTACAAAAACTTAATGAAATAACCCATGAATATATAAGCAGTGAAATTATTGAAACAGTAAAAAGGCTTGAACAGGGTAAGGATACTGAGATAGTAGTAATAGATGCTGCTATTCCTTTTGAAAAAGGATTTTTGGATACAACGGATAAAATATGGATTGTCACAGCAGATAAGGAAATACGTATGAAAAGAATTATGGAAAGGAATGAGCTGTCACGCGAGGAGATACAGAAAAGAATGGATTCACAGATTGAGGATAGAGATTATTTGAAAATTGCAAACGAGGTTTTGGATAACAATGGACATATTGAAGAACTTGAAAAAACAGTTGCCAGGTTGTATGTGAATCTGAAAGCAAACTGATTTATCTCCGTATGGTTGATTTTGGTGGATTAATTGATTAAAAAGGTTAAAAAAATGTGGTTTATATTTCTTCTTATAATTATTTTGCTGGTTGCTGCAATTTTGACAGAGACTGCTGCAAAGTCGATGTTTCCGCTTAAATACAGTGATTATGTATTATGGTACTCAAAAATAAATAGTATAGACCCTTATCTGGTGTTTTCAGTAATAAAGGCGGAAAGTGGATTTAATTCAACGGCTGTTTCAAAAAAAAATGCAAGGGGGCTTATGCAGATATCTGAAAAAACAGGAAGATGGGGAGCTGAAAGTCTTAAAATAGATAATTACAATATTGAATTACTTTTTGACCCTGAAATAAATATAATGATAGGATGCTGGTACTTAAACAATCTGATGCAGGAATTTAACAATAATACTGATCTTGTAATAGCAGCATATAATGGAGGCAGCGGAAACGTAAGAAAATGGTTGAATAATAAGGATTACAGTATTTCAGGAGAGAAACTTGAAAAAATTCCATTTGGTGAAACGAGAAGGTATTTAAACAAGGTAAAAAGGTATTGTTACATTTATAAAAAATTGTATGGTGGAACTTAATATTTACGTAATAAGGGTTTTGTGTTATAATTTGAAATTGTAGTTATTGGTGTTATGCTACAATACGATTTACAGATATTAAAAGGAGAATATTTTGAGCAGGTCTGGCAGTGAAAATCAGAAAAATAACGGATTAAAATTCAAACGAAATTCAACAAAAACAAAGAAGCAAAACAAATTCTGGATTGTTTTCATAACAATATTTTCATTTATAATTTCAGCTATTCTCATGTTTATCTCACAGAGGATTTTTGAAGGGGTGAGTTTCCTTGGAGCAATTATTGTTCTAGTTGTTATTATACTTATAAGTATTGCTTTTGATATATTTGGAATAGCAGTAGCGACGGCTGACGAAAAACCTTTTCATTCTATGGCTTCAAGAAAGTATTATGGAGCAAAACGTGCAATAATGCTTATTAGAAATGCAGACAGAGTAGCAAGTTTTTCACATGATGTAGTAGGTGACGTATGTGGCATAATAAGCGGAGCAATCAGTGCATTTATTGTTCTCAGAGTTTCAAGTGCTGTTCCCTTAATAGATGTGGCAGTTTTGGGAATTTTATTAAGCGGGTTTGTGGCTTCTCTTACAATTGGAGGTAAAGCCGTAGGAAAGGGATTTGCAATACGAAATAGTACTTATATAGTATACAAGATAAGTGTAGTAATAGGCTTCTTTACAAGAAAAAGAACCTGATTGGTTTCCCCTGAAAAACTTCCTGCAAGTTTATCTTGATGAAATTCACCAGTGGATCATCCTGAATTAATATATTTATATTGTCCTGTTTACTGCTTCTGCAACAGGTTTTATTTCCTCCATCAACTTTACAAATTTTGAAGGGCGGAGTGATTGGGGGCCATCGCTCAAAGCAAGGGCGGGGTTTGAATGGACCTCTATTATTAATCCATCTGCACCTGTAGCAATTGCTCCTTTTGAAAGAGCATTGACATATTTCCATGTACCGCTTGCATGGCTTGGATCAATAATTACAGGCAGGTGTGAATTTTCTTTTATTACAGGTATTGCACTCAAATCGAGAGTATTTCTGGTTGCTGTTTCAAATGTACGTATTCCTCTTTCACATAATATAACATTGGGATTACCTTCGGAAATAACATATTCAGCAGCCATGAGCAATTCTTCAATCGTAGCTGAAAGTCCCCTTTTGATAAGGACTGGTTTTTCGGCCATACCTACTTCTTTCAACAGTTTGTAGTTTTGCATGTTACGTGCACCGATCTGGATAATATCCGTATATGAATTTACAAGTTCAACATCTCTTGTATCCATAACCTCGGTTACAATTTTCAAACCAGTAGATTCACGAGCATAAGAAAGAATTTTAAGGCCTTCCTCTTCAAGCCCCTGAAAGGAGTAAGGAGATGTTCTCGGTTTAAATGCACCGCCTCTTAGTATTTTTGCACCGGCATCCTTAACACTGCTGGCAATTTCCAAAAATGTCTTTTCATCCTCTATTGCGCAGGGGCCTGCCATTACAATAATCTGTTCTCCTCCTATGGCAATGCCGTCAACATTAATAACTGTTGAAGCCTTTTTAAGTTCGCGGCTCGCAAGTTTATATGGTTTCATTATTGGAACCAGGGATTCCACTCCGGGTAAGGAAGTAATGGGGTGCGTATTTAAAAGCCTTTTATCACCAATAGCTCCTATTACAGTTTTTACTTCACCGAATATTGGATGTGTCTTAAATCCGAGTTCAGACAATTTAGTTTCTACATTTTCAATTTGTTCCCTGGTTGCCGCTTGGTTCATTACTATAATCATTAATACCGTCCTCCATTAATGTATACATTTATATTATAAATTCTATTATCCTATTGTTTGCAATTACTGTCAACTCCTCGGAGGCATATTATTTTGGTTGCGGCCGAAGGTTGCGGTATCTTATACATTGAATCTGAATAGTGTTACGTCACCATCACTCATGACATAATCACGTCCCTCTGACCTGACAAGCCCTTTTTCTCTTACAAGATTATATGAGCTGTATTTGACAAGGTCGTTATATGATACGATTTCAGCTTTTATAAACCCTTTTTCAAAATCACTGTGTATTTTGCCGGCAGCCTGAGGTGCCTTTGTTCCTTTTGTAATAGTCCAAGCCCGTACTTCCTTCGGACCAGCCGTAAGAAAACTTATAAGGCCGAGCAGGGAATAACTTGCATTAATAAGCCTGTCAAGGCCGGATTCTTGAAGGCCGAGTTCTTTTAAAAACTCCTTTCTTTCATCTTTGCTGTCAAGACATGCGATTTCATATTCTATTTCTGCGCAAATAAATATAACTTTCGATTTTTCAAATTTTGCTGTTTTAATAAGTTCATTTACATATGGATTTTCCTTTGGTGATTTAATATCTTTCTCAGAAATATTAGCTGCATATATTACAGGTTTTGAACTCAGAAGGAAAAGGTTATTAACAATTTGCTGCTGTTCATCATCAAATTCAAGATTCCTTGCAGGGATACCTTTATCGAGGTTTTCTCTTATATATGAATACAATTCAAGTTCAGCCACAAATTTTTTATCTCCGGATTTACTTAGTTTTTTGGTTTTTTCTATTCTGGCTTCAAGCATTTCAAGATCTGCCATTATTAGTTCTAAATTTATTACTTCCGTATCACGACGAGGGTTTATTGAACCATCAACGTGTACAACATTAATATCTTCAAAACACCTGACTACATGAATTATTGCATCAGTTTCCCTTATATGGGAAAGGAACCTGTTACCAAGCCCTTCTCCTTTGCTTGCACCCTTAACAAGTCCTGCTATATCAACAAACTCAATTACTGCGGGAGTGACCTTTTCAGGCTTATATATTTTTGCCAGCTCATTGAGCCTGTTGTCAGGTACAGCTACGGTACCCATATTAGGGTCAATTGTACAAAAGGGGTAGTTTGCACATTCTGCACCTGCCCTGGTTATTGCATTAAAAAGTGTACTCTTACCAACGTTTGGAAGTCCAACTATTCCAAGCTTCATAATATATTCTACTCCCTTTTTAAGTTAGATTATAATTCGATTAATTTTTCATGTCAAGGTAACTATTCAGATATTTGTGTCTCTCCATTTATTTATTTTTGAATGTTCAAGTACCCCACAGCGTTTTTTCAAAAAGGTATTTCTTCAATTGGTATATAAGGGGCCTGAATAGACACCATCTGGATAAAATGAGGAAACAAAAAGAATTTAAGTCTTGAAAGATTATAATAGTTGTGGTAAAATAATGCGTAAATATTGGAAATAAGTGATATTATATAAAAATATTAAAAAATAATTAAAGGAGAATGTAAATCTTTGTCGAAATATAAATTGAGGAATTAATTGGGATTATTATTTGGAGGTGCAGAATATGCTGGACAAATTAAATGGAACTACCTTCAAAGTGATTGAAAAAGCTCTTGATGGTACAAGCCTTCGTAATGAGGTAATAGCTCAGAATATGGCAAATGTTGACACTCCGGGTTATAAAAGAAAGACTGTAAATTTTGAAAAAACACTTTCGGCAGCTCTAGAAAAAACAAAGATAAAGGGATTTACGACAGATAAAAGGCATATTCCTGTTGGAAGAAACAATATTGAAAAAATAGATATTAAGGTAGAAAATGATATGAGTTCTTTAAGTGTAAGGCTTGATGAGAATAATGTAGATATTGAAAATGAAATGGCTGAGATGGCTAAAAATAATATTAAATATAATTATCTGGTAGAAAGCATGAATAAAATATTGGCTAGAATAAAGAATGCAATTAATGAAGGGAAGGGATAAATTATGGGTTTTTTTAATTCACTTGACATAGGGGCTTCTGCGTTAACTGCACAAAGATTGAGAATGGATATAATTTCACAGAATATAGCAAATGTAAATACAACAAGAACTGAAGACGGAACTCCTTACAGGCGAAAAGTAGCAGCTTTTGAAGAAAGAGCATCAAACAGACCTTTTTCTGAATATCTTAATGAAAAAAGCAGGTACATGTTTATTGGAAAAGGAGTCAGGGTAACCGGAATTATTGAGGATGAATCACCCTTTAAAAAGAAATATAATCCTGGTCATCCTGATGCGGATGAAGAAGGATATGTGAACCTGCCAAATGTGGATGTAATAACAGAGATGGTAAATATGATTTCGGCATCAAGAGCATATGAAGCAAATGTAAATGCAATTAATACTACAAAAAATATGGCAATGAAAACTCTTGAAATAGGGAAATAAGAAAAATGAGTGATTGGAGGGAAATATGGCGATCAACGGTTTAACAGGCGGAGAGATATTTTCTTTATCAAAAGATAGTTTTTCAAAGGATAATAACAAAAAATCTATTGATATACCTTTTGCAAATTATCTTAGCGAAGAAATACAAAAAACAGATGAACTTATTAAGAAATCCGATAAGATCGCTGAAACTTTTGCAGCGGGAAAAACAGATAATTTACATGAAGTTTTAATTGCTGCAGAAAAAGCAAGTATTGCACTGCAATTTACAATTCAGATAAGAAACAAGATTATGGACGCGTATAATGAAATTATGAGAATGCAGATATAGGCCAAAGAGAATGGTAAAGAGAACACCAAAGAGAACGCTAATGTACAAACGATAAAGGTGGTGACCATATGTGCCAGAATTCGTAACAAAGTTTTTTAAACAGATTGTTAATTTGTGGAATAATCTTGAAAAATCCCAAAAGACTCGTATCTATATAACGACTGCTATTGTTGTGGTTTTTGTGAGTATTGGAATGATTCTTCTTACAAGGCCAAATTATATTGTTCTGGTCAATGAAGCTGATTCAAATCAGATTGGCGAAATGAGCGGTATATTGAATGAGAACAATATATGGAACAGAATAGAAAATAACGGGCAGAGTATAGTTATAAATTCAAAGGATAACAATATAGCCCAGGTAGCCCTGGCACAAAAAGGGTACCCAAAAGACGGGCTTACATTTGAGGATGCAATATCCCTTATTGGAATAGGGACAAGTGAGAGTGATAAAAAGAAAATTTGGAAACAGCAGCAGACATCTGATATTTCTTCAAAAATAAAAATGCTTGATAATATAAAAGATGCTTATGTAAGCCTTGCGGTTCCTGAAACATCGGTGTTTATTACATCATACAGGGAGCAGCCAAGTTCTTCTGCTATTGTCATGGTAGAACCTGAAGGAAAACTCAGTTCAAAACAGGTTGAAGGAATAGTAATGATTGTTTCAAGAAGTGTTGAAAATCTTGACCCCGGAGATATAACTGTAGTTGATAACAATTCCAATATATTAAACAGGGGTATATATGATGAATCAATTGAAATAGCCAGTACGCAGGAAGAAATGCTGAAGAAAAAATCAATTGAACTTCAGGACAGGATTTATGAATATTTTGGAATAGCTCAATTTGATAATTTTGATGCTATAAGGGTGGTTGTTAATCCTGTAATAGATTTTGATAAAATAAGCACCAAGTCAAAAAATATTACAAATCCTGATGGAATGCGAGAGGGAGCCCTCATAAGCGCTGACAGGCTTGAAGAAAATCTGGTTAATGGAAGTATCAATGGTATACCGGGGACAGACACCAATCCCGGAGATACAAGTATCCCTTCCTACCAAACAGGTGATAATAGTAATTCCACATACAGTAAAAATCACGAAATAGAAAACTATGCGTATGATGAAGAATTAATAGAACATGAAAGAGCTACAGGAAAGTTTGTATCTGAAGAAACAACTGCTGCTGTGGCATTATGGTGGGGTAAAAGGGTAACTGACGAGACAAAGCTTTCCAATGAATTTATTGATCAGATAAAGTTTGCAGTGAGTAATGCCATAGGTATACCTGTTAAGAATATAACAATTAACAAGTTTAAGCTTGCTCCTGAAGAAGAAGTGAAAAAGCCTGCAGCAGAATCCCTCAGGGAAATAATAGAAAATTATGGATTCTTTATTATCCTGTTTATTCTTATTATAGGGCTTGTTATTGTTACATACCCTAAAAAAAAGAAAGAAATTGCAGGAGAAACTGCTACGCTTGAAACAGCAGAGGAAATGATATCAAAGTTTAATGTACCGAAGCATGAAGAAGAATTTATTCCGGAACTTGAACTTGAAGAAAAATCCGAGATAAAAAGACAAATAGAAAAAATAATAAAACAAAAACCACAGGCAGTTGCAGAGTTATTAAGAAACTGGTTAAAGGATGAATGGGATACGTAAGGGGGGTGGTATGTTGGAAAAAGCTGCTTCGGAAAGAAGCGGAAAAGAAAAAGCAGCAATGCTTTTAATTGCTCTAGGGCCTGAAAAATCAGCACAAATATTCAAACATCTTAGTGAGGATGAAATTGAAGAGCTGACACTTGAAATAGCAAATATCAGGACGGTATCATCTGAAGAAAAAGGAATGGTACTAGAAGAATTTTATCAGATATGTCTTGCCCAGCAGTACATAGCTGAGGGCGGAATTGAATATGCAAGAAATATATTGGAAAGAGCTCTTGGATCACAGAAAGCTCTGGAGGTTATTAACAAGCTGACTGTATCTCTACAAGTAAGGCCGTTTGATTTTGTAAGAAAAACTGATCCAACGCAGCTTTTGAATTTTATACAAAAAGAACATGTCCAGACAATAGCGCTTATACTTGCTTACCTGAAACCTAGTCAGGCATCGGTAGTTTTAGCTGCACTTCCTCAGGAGAAACAGGCAGAAGTGGCAAAAAGAATAGCTACCATGGATAGGATATCCCCCGATGTACTGAAAGAAGTTGAAAGGATACTTGAAAAAAATCTTTCATCACTTATAACAGAAGATTATACTGCAGCAGGGGGTGTTCAGTCCATAGTTGATATACTGAACAGTGTTGACAGAGGAACTGAAAAATATATCATGGAAACGCTTGAGGTTGAAAATTCTGAACTAGCAGAAGAGATAAGAAAAAGAATGTTCCTGTTTGAAGATATTATCAAGATGGATAACCGTTCGATACAAAGGTTCCTGAGGGATGTTGAAAACAGCCAGCTTGCTCTGGCGCTTAAGGCTACGTCGGAAGAGGTAAAGAATATTATTTATTCAAATATGTCTAAACGGATGCAGGAAATGATAAAAGAGGATATTGAGTTTATGGGACCTGTGAGATTAAAGGATGTTGAGGAAGCACAGCAGAATATAGTAAATACTATAAGAAATCTTGAAGATTCAGGTGAAATTGTTGTTTCTCGAGGCGGAGGAGATGAAATAATTGTTTGAAAAAGTATACAAAAATCGTATAATAAATATGGATACTCCATTTAAAATTGATATTGATAATGATGATGAATATGATGAATTGGAAGATAAGTCAAAGGATTCATCGGAAAATTCAAATGATATTTTTGAAGGATACCCAGAACAACAAGAGGTAGAATTCGAAGAAAAAGAATCTGATGCTCAAAATGAAGCCTCGGCTATAGTAGAAAGTGCAAAAGAAGAAGCTCGTATTATAATAAGCAATGCAAGAGAAGAAATTGAAGCAGAAAAAACCAGAATTTTTGAAGAAACTATTAATAAAGCATATGAAGAAGCCTTACAAAAAGCAAAAGCGGAATATGAGGATTTGTTGAATGAAGCGGTAAGAATAAGGCAAAATGCTGAAAATGAATATAACAGCATACTTTCCGGTATGGAACAGGATATATTGAATATTATTTTTGAAATAACTCAAAAAGTACTGGAAAAAGAAATAAAATGTGACAGGGAATATATAATTGGTCTTGTAAAACAGGGGATTTTAAAATGCAGAAACAGGGAAAATCTAATTATTAAGGTCAGTGCAGAGGATTATGATATTATTCAAAATAATAAGGAAGTTTTCCAGGCTTTTATTGATGGTACTGGAATAATTGAAATAAAAAAAGGAATTTCCTTGAAAAACGGAGCATGTTTGATTGAAACTCCATGCGGAACAGTTGACTGTGGTGTTGATACAAAATTTAAAAAAATTAGAGAAGAATTTGAAAAAATCCTTACAGGGGGAAAAATTCTTGAACAGCAGCATGTTTTATAAATATCATACGGTTCTCGAAAAATCGGATTTTATTCAATACATTGGTAAAATTTCAAAAGTGATAGGCCTTACTATAGAATCGGAAGGACCTCAGGTGAATATTGGAGAACTTTGCAAAATCTATGAGCCGGCGTCAAAATCATATATTAATTCGGAAGTTATAGGATTTAAAGATAATAGGGTAATAATGATGCCACTTGGAGAAATGTCAGGAATAGGGCCGGGGAGTACTGTGATTTCTTCCGGTGATGTTTTAAGAGTTGGAGTGGCAGAAAGTATGAAAGGGAGAATTTTAAACGGACTGGGAATTCCTATGGATAATAGAGGCTATATTGATTGTGATGAATATTATCCAGTAAATAATACTTCTCCTGACCCTTTGGAAAGAATAAGAATTTCAGAACCGCTTCCTCTCGGTATAAAAGCAATTGACGGATTGTTAACTGTTGGTAAAGGTCAGAGAATGGGAATATTTGCAGGAAGTGGGGTAGGTAAAAGTACTGTAATAGGAATGATAGCAAGAAATGCAAAAGCAGATGTAAATGTTATTGCATTAATAGGTGAGAGAGGAAGAGAAGTAAGAGAGTTTTTGGAAAGAGATTTGACGGATGAAGGTTTAAAAAGGTCAGTTGTTATTGTAGCTACTTCTGACAAGCCAGCACTGGTGAGGCTTAAAGGTGCCTTTGTTGCAACAGCCATAGCTGAATATTTCAGAGATAAGGGAATGGATGTGTTGTTTTTGATGGATTCTCTTACAAGATTTGCCATGGCACAAAGAGAAATAGGGCTTGCAGTGGGAGAGCCACCTGTATCAAGAGGATATACACCTTCCGTTTTTGGTTTGATGCCAAAGCTCCTGGAAAGAGCAGGCTTTTCCGAAAGAGGTTCAATTACGGGGCTATATACGGTACTAGTAGATGGTGACGATTTTACCGAACCTGTTACTGATACGGCAAGAGGAATACTTGACGGGCATATAGTACTTTCACGTAAACTTGCAGACAGAAATCATTATCCGGCGATTGATATACTTGCCAGTGTGAGCAGGGTAATGCCGAATGTAACAGGACCCGGGCACAGGGAAACAGCTGCAGAGTTGAAAAGTGTGATGGCAGTTTATAAGGATGCAGAGGACTTGATAAATATTGGTGCATATGTAACAGGAAGTAATAAAAAAATAGATTATGCAATAGAAAAAATAGACGGTATTAATGGATTCTTGAAGCAGAATGTAGATGAGAAGTTTGAATATGAGGATATTTTAAAGACAATGGAAGAAATAGTATAGAAATAAAACCGGGAGATGTGTTAATTATATGGCAAAGTTTCAGTTCCCATTTATGATTCTTCTTAATCTGAAAGCTAAATTGGTTGATAAAAGCAGGAATGAACTTGGACAAGCTATACAAAAACTTGAAAAGAGTAAAAAGGACCTTTCCAAAATTGAAAAGGAAATGGAGGTAATCGCAGACAGATTAAGAAAAAATAAATATCAGTCATTTACTGTCAGGAAGTTCAGAGAATATGGGGAATATTTGTCATTTCTTAAAAAGAGGCAGGAAATACAGAAACTAAATGTTAAAAAAGAAGAGATAAATGTCGATAGTATTAGAGGAGAATTGCTTAAACTTGAAAAAGAAAGAGAAATACTTGAGCGGCTCAGGAAGAGAAAACTTGATGAATTTATGTATAAACAGTTAAAAACTGAACAGAAGCTCGTAGATGAAATAATAAATTTTAAACAAAAGACGATTGCGGGAGATATGGATGCCTGATAAAAAAAGCAGTAATGAAAAAGCAAGTTTAAGTAATTTGATTTTAATAATAGTATCTGTATTAATTATTATTGTTGTTCTTGGTGGTTCTTTGTATATTATGATAAATAATAATATAAATGGTATTGCGGATAAAAACAGAGATACAATTCAAAAGATACCTTTTTTTAAAAATGCCCTTCCTGAATTTTATAATCCCGAAGAACTTAAATATATGAACGACAGGCAGATAATAGAAAAATACATTGAGTACAGGGATGAAAATATACAATTAAAAAAACAGATTGATGAAGCTAAAGAAATAATTGAATCAATTGAAGAGGAAAAACAAGGATATATAAATGAAAAAGAGGAATTGGATAGCAGAAAACAACAATTGGAAGAAGATATAAGTAAATTTGAAAGGCTCACAGTTTTAAATGACACAGAGGGATATAAGGAGTTTTATGAAAAAATTGCCCCTGATATGGCAAAGGAACTATATGAAGAAATACTTGTTCAGGAAAAGAATGATAAAAATGCACAGGAACTTGCTCTTTATTATGAAAAAATGAAGCCTGAGGCGGCTGCCAGAATATTTGAACAGCAGGGAGTTCCAGAGATTAGTAATATTGTAAAAATATTTGAAAACATGAAAAGGGAAGCTTCAGCTAAAATACTTGAAGTAATGGATATAAGTCTTTCATCGGAAATTGCCGGAGAGTTGTCAAATAAGTACTTGGAAAATAATACGGGGGTTTCACCGTAAATAAATAAAAATAAATCGATAAACTTACCGTATTCAAATGGAAGGGAGGTGATAAAAAATGCAAAGCATTGCGATGGATATTATGTTACAAACACAGTCTGCTGAAAAATCATCCAGGCCTATGGAAGAAAATACAAAAAACAATACAGAAAAATTCGATTATATTTTAGAAAAACTGGTTGAAGAATCAAATGAATTATCAGTTGAAAAAAGTGGATTTAAAAAACAAAAACATCAATCCAAAATAATTTCTGAAAATGACATTGAAGGGATAGAAAAAGATAATTCAGGCAGTGATAAGAAATCAGGAACAGAAATTTCAAGGGTCGAAAACAAAACTGTGGAGTTTAATTTAATTTATGATAAAATTTATGAGTTTTTATTAAATATGACTGAAATTGATAATACAAATGATACCCTGGATGAAGCTGATTTATTAAATTCAATACAAGGTGAAGGCAGTAAAAGTGTTAGTAATACGGAGATAACAATAAGTGATATTCGAAGTATTTTGAATCTGCTGTCGGTGATAAGAAATAAAGGCAGTAAAGATTTCAGACAAAAAATATTAAATTTGCCTAAAGAATTTGCAGAGAAATATGAAACGTACACCATGAAAGAAAATAATAGTTTGGAGTACTTTATTTCCAAGGCGGTTGATATTTTAAGTAATGAAAATACGGTTGTTTCGGATATTACAGTAAAAACACCAGAGGTGGTGAATTTAAAATTAAAAACTTTAAAATATCAGGCAGAAAAAGAAGGGAAAAAAGTAAAAAATGATATTGCTACACAAAAAGAAATCAGTGGGATAGAAACTGATGATACTTTTACAAAAGAGAATGTAAGGAAGATTATGCCTGATAATAAGGTAATGATGGCAAATGCAGAAAATGAAAGAGAAACAGCAAACAGCGATAATAAAAACATTACAAATAAAGTTGACATGAACAAAGGTAGTGAAATAAAAGAAGTGTTAAATTCGCTGGAAGATAATACCGATGATGCACCGAAACAGATTAAAACCCTAAATACCGCCCTGTTTTCCGGTAACGATATCCGTGACAATCCAAAAGCCAATGTTATTGATGCAGTGTCAAAACCTGAAACAATAAGACAGCCTGTTACAATGGCAGAAAAAATAATAAGCCAGGTTGTGAGTAAAGCTAAAGTAATTGTAGACGGACAGAAATCCGAAATGGTAATAAACTTGAAACCTGATAGTCTTGGAAAGCTCTCAATGAAAGTTATGACTGAAAATAAACTGGTAACTGCAGAGATTATTGCTGAAAATTATCAGGTCAAACAGGTAATTGAATCCGGTATGCAGCAGCTTAAACAATCACTTGAAGAACAGGGAATGTTTATTCAGGACTTGAGTGTATCAGTAAGGCAGGATGGAAAGAAAGATACAAGGAATAGTATGTCGAATAAGAAAAATGACGATGGTTATCCGAATGAAATTGAAAAACAAAACGGTATGTCAGAATACTTGAATAATCCCATGGATATACCATTGAAAAATCCATACATTCTGAATGAAAGTACGATAAACCTGACTGCATAGTATGGAGAAAAAGAGGTGAGTTTTAATGGAATCAGGTACAGTAAACGGTTTGACTGAAATTGACCGTATAATTAACAAAACTTTATCAAATCAGAATAAAAGAAAGACAGGAGAGCTTGGAAAGGATGAATTTTTGAATTTGCTTGTAACACAGCTTAAGTATCAAGATCCTTTGGAGCCAATGGATGATAAAGAATTTATTTCTCAGATGGCACAATTCAGTTCACTTGAGCAAATGCAGAATGTAAACAGGAGCATATCTGCATTAAAGGCATTCAGCCTCATAGGGAAATATGTTTATACGGATACGAACAATGAGGAAGGTATAAATAAATCAGAATACGTTGAAGGTGAGGTTACCGGTGTAAAAATTTCTGCAGGCAGTATATATTTGGTTACAGGGGAACAGGATATACCGATGGATAATGTGATATCCGTAACTGATGTAAAAGTACAGGAAAATGAAAATGATGTGTTATAAATTTGTTTAAGGAGATAACCGTATGGTAACCAATAATAATATTAATACCGCTATAAGGCCTGTTGGAAACAGATCTAATAATAAAAATGTAGATTTGCATTATGGTACTGGTATTGAGTTTAAGAGAATTCTAGAGAAAAAACTTACTGATGATAATAGTGTAAAATTCTCAAAACATGCTCAAGGACGCCTTGAAATGAGGGAAATAGATCTCACCACACAGCAGAAAAACCGAATAGATACAGCGGTAAATAAGGCTAAGAAAAAAGGGGTTAAAGATTCACTGGTACTCATGGATAATATGGCTTTTATTGTTAACGTAGAAAAAAAGATTGTAATAACAGCAGTAAAAAGCAGTGAACTTAAGGAGAATGTAATTACTAATATTGACGGAGCAGTATTTACATGATTATTGGGTTTTATGAAAGAGAGTGCAGCCGGACCCTTTCGGGAAGCTGCAATTACTGTTCCTGAGCGACAGAAGGGACAGATACGAAGGAGGTCGATAGAATATGATGAGGTCGATGTTTGCAGGTGTTTCAGGTTTAAGAGCACATCAGACCAAGATGGATGTAATAGGAAACAATATAGCCAATGTTAATACATTAGGATACAGGGCAAGCAGGGTTACCTTCCAGGAGATATTCAGCCAGACTGTAAAGAGTGCCGGATCCCCGGACGAAATGACCGGAAGAGGTGGTACAAATCCCCTTCAAATAGGCCTTGGTATGAGTGTGGGGGCAGTTGATATGGTTACAACGAGAGGAAGTTTTCAAAGGACTGATAATCCCTTGGATTTATCAATTGAGGGGGAAGGATTCTTTATTGTAAAAGGTGCACAGGGAGATGTTACAAGATTCACCAGAGCAGGAAATTTTGGCATAGACAAACTTGGGAATATTGTAACATCAAATGGGAAAAACGTATACGGATGGCATGATTACGGCGGTGCACCAAATGCGGATGGCGAATATGTATATGATACGGATAAGCCTACTGAACCTATCAATATTTATTCTGATGAGCATAATATGAATAAAAGGATAATTGATGCGAATGCCACGACAAGTGCGACGCTGGCAGGCAATCTTGATGCTTCACTCGTTGATGTGGATCCTGCAGTAGACCCTGTACAATTTACAGTACCAATGAGCATATATGACGAGCTTGGGAATGAGTATCAGATAAGTGTGAAATTCTGGAAGGATTTAGTTGATGCCGGTCCCCCCATAGAAACAGAATGGGCATGGGAAATAGAGGATATAGATGGAATTGGCAGTACAACAGGAACAATAAGATTTGACGACAATGGCCAAATAGTTTTAAACGGTAATGAAACAAAAGTTGTAACTTTCACTCCTGATGCATCTGTAGGAGCTGATGCCTTCGATGTAACATTTGATTTTATCAGGATTTCAATGTATACGGGGGATAGTTCAGTAAAACCGGAAAGTATTGACGGTTATGCAACGGGGACTTTGGTTACATTCAATATCGGTGGAGACGGAATGATAACAGGAGTATACAGTAATGGAAAGCAGAAACCTTTAGGGCTTGTAGGTCTGGCATCTTTTGAGAATCCTGGGGGACTACAGAGAGTAGGGGATAATGAATATATTCCATCAACAAATTCCGGAAATTTTAAGAGAGCTGTAAAAGCGGGTACTTCTGAAGTGGGAGTAATAAATCCGGGTACACTCGAAATGTCAAATGTTGATCTTGCAAAACAATTTACTGAAATGATAGTTACACAGAGAGGGTTTCAGGCTAACAGCAGAATAATGACAACTGTTGACGAAATGCTTCAGGAAATGACAAATATGAAGAGATAATGAAAAGAGCTGGGAATTGGTTATTATAGCTTTATTCCCGGCTTTTTTTATTTAAAAATCAGTTACACTGCGGATTAATGTTGAATATACAGACTAATTGGTGCCTGTAGCGTTTTTTCAGATAAATATTTCTTCAAATATAATTTTGGGGACATAAAAAGTTTATTAAAAAAAATGTAATTATTTTGTGAAATTTGAAATTATCTATTGTATTTTTGAGGTAAAAATATTATGATTAAATTAACAAGATTTAACGGTAGAATATTTGTTCTTAATTATGAATTAATAGAAACGATAGAAGAAACTCCCGATACTGTTATTACTACAATAAACGGGAAGAAGATAATTGTAAGAGAAACTGCTGATGAAATAATTGACAGAGTAATAAAGCATAAGAAAAAAATAATTGAGTGTTTTGACAAAAACTGTTGATTATTGTTATTCGAAAGATAAGGGAGGCATGATTTTTGGAAAACAAAAATATTGTGGTAATTCTTCTTGTGATAATTGCAGTTTTAACATTATCACTGTCAATATCGATAGGTTACATATTTATAATTTCGGGAGACAGTCAAGACAAACTTACTGATGGACTTAAAGAAACAGAAGAAAATATACCTGATATAGATGAGCTTTTGTTTAAAAGCCTGTTTAAGGAAGAAAAATATTTTAATTTAAAACAGGGCAATAGAGAAGATTTAAATGTTATACGTGTAGGTATTGAACTTGTATATTACAAAAAGACAAAACACGTTAAAAATGTGGAACAGCTGATTGAGAGCTATGATGGTGCAATAAAGGAAATAATAGGGTCATATTTTCAAAAGATGACATTGGAACAGGTGAAACTAGAAGAGACCAAATCAATAACAAAGGAAAATTTAAAGGAGCTTATAAACGAATTTCTTAACAGGGGTAAAAATGAAAAAGAAAGAGAAGAAATAATATATATGGTTAACTTTTCAGATTGGTTTTATCAATAAAAAGGAGGCAAAATGGGAGATATTTTATCACAGAATGAAATAGATGAGTTATTAAAAAATTTAAATATTGGTGAAATTGAAAACAAACAAGAAGATAAATCATCTGAGTTACCAAACCATATAAAAGGTAAAAATATAAAAATACATGATTTTAGGAGACCAAGCAAGTTTGCCAAAGACCAGTTAAAGACACTGAACATAATACATGATAACTACGCAAGGCTTGTTACAAATTTTTTAACGGGGTATTTAAGGACACTTGTACAGGTAGATGTTATAAATGTAGAGACACTGGCTTATATGGATTTTAACAGTTCAATAGTTAACCCGACGGTACTCGCATATATTGATTTTAATCCTCTGCCGGGAATAATGATACTGGAAATATCACCTGTTATAGCTTTTACGCTTATAGACCGGATATTGGGTGGTAAAGGAAGTTCAATAGAAAAACCGAGAGAATTTACGGAAATTGAATTTGCAATAATTGAAAGAATTATAAATCAAATGCTGAATATTATGAAAGAACCATGGGGTAATGTGGTGATGGTAAAACCTCATCTTGAAAAAATAGAAACAAATCCTCAATTTGCTCAGATAATTTCACCAAATGAAATGATAGCTCTTGTTAAAATTAGTGTGAAGGTTGGTGATGTGGATGGCCTGGTTAATATATGTATTCCACATATTATAGTCGAACCTGTGGTTTCAAAATTGACTACAAAATTCTGGTTTTCGACAAAGGAAAAAGAAAAATCTGATGATGCCAGAAAGATAATAGAAAGAAAGATAGAACAAACGAAGGTTACAGTAAAAGCAATTCTTGGAGAAACGTCTATTGTTGTAAATGACTTGATTGAACTTCAGACGGGTGATGTTATTCCTCTTAATACAGGTGTAAACAAGGATATTCAGGTAATGGTAGGAGATTTGCTGAAGTTTAATGGGAAACCCGGTGTACACAAAAACAGAGTTGCAATCAGGATAACAAAGGTTTTAAGGAGGGAGGATTAAAAAATGAGTGATACTTTATCCCAGGAGGAAATAGATGCATTATTGAATGGAATAAGTAATGGAGCAGAAAGTGAAATAAAAGAACTGTCTCTTCAGGAAATTGATGCCTTGAAAGAGATAGAAAAAATAAGTCTCAGCACATCAACATCGGCACTATATACACTTTTTGGAAATGAAGTAACAATATCAGGACTTGAAACCGAATTAACAACATGGGACAAAATAACCTATGACTATCCCACGACTTGTATAGGTGTAAAGATTGAATATGTAAATGGAATTGAAGGAAATAATTTTATAATTTTTAATGAGGATGATGTAAAAAATATTACACATCTTGTGATGGAAAGAGAATTAGAACCTGATGAAGAAGAACAATCAGAGCTTTATATGAGTGCAATAAGTGAGGTAGTTAACCAGATGTTTGGTTCTGCTGCGACATCAATTTCATCAATGATTAATAAAAGAATAGGAATAACACAGCCAAAAGCATTTTTAATGAATTTAAAAAAAGAGAACAATTACTATAGTTACAAAGATAAACAAAAAATAGTAAAAGTAACCTTCAAAATGATAATAAAAGGCAATATAGAATGTAATATAATACAGATTATTCCGATTTCATTTGCAAAAGAACTTGTAGAAGGTCTTATAAATGCAGGAGAAAATATTAAGCAGGAACAGAATAGTGAAGATACAGGTATTAATACACAAAACAAATCTTTTGAAGAAAATATTGGTATACCTGATGAAAGCCATGAAAAAAATATCAAAGTTCAGCCTGCACAGTTCCAGGCATTTGATGAAGGGCGTCTTCAGATAGAAAAGGGAAATATAAACCTTATAATGGATGTTCCGCTGCAGGTAACTGTTGAACTGGGACGTACGCAGAAATTGATAAAGGATATTCTTGAACTTGGTTCAGGTTCAATAATAGAACTCGAAAAACTTGCAGGGGAACCGGTTGATATACTTGTGAACGACAAAGCCATTGCAAAGGGAGAAGTCGTTGTAATAGATGAAAGTTTTGGGGTCAGAGTAACGGATATTGTTGACCCTTCAAAAAGAATATGATTGATAATAATATTAATACTGCTTAAAGGGGTTATTTTATATAATGGAAAATTTTTTTCACTGGCTATTATTTATTCTAACATTTGGATGCATACTTTTTATAGTATATGTTGTAACCAGATATATTGCAGGAAAAGCACGAATAGCTTCAAAAGGCAGTCACATCCATGTTGTTGAAACCATAAGCCTTGGACAGGACAGAAGGCTTTATCTTGTAAAAGCAGGAAAAAGGTATCTGCTTCTTTCGTCATGTGGGAAAACACTATCATATATGACAGATATTGATATTGAAGAAACAAAAAATATTAAGGAAGAGGATACAGAGGAAGGTAAAAGTTATGGTTTTAAAAGCATATTAAACAAATTAACAGGAATTCAGCCGGGAATATATCCTTTTAGAAATAACCTCGAAAAGCTAAAAAAAATGAATGTTTTATTAAGGAAAGAAACACTGGAGGAAAACGGGGTTAAGCCTAAAGATGAAGAATAAAAAGTATTTGTACATATGCATTTTATTAATGTTAGTATTTTTATTAATTAATTCAAAGTCATATGCGAAACCGGTAGTTTCTTTTGAATTATCTGGTTTTGATTCAGAGACTATGTCTGAACCTGGAGATGTGGCATCAAGTATACAAATATTGTTTATAATAACAATTCTTGGACTTGCTCCATCCATAATCATTATGATGACATCTTTCACAAGAATCATCATAGTTCTTTCATTTTTAAGAAATGCAATAGGAACACAGCAAATGCCTCCTAATCAAGTATTGATTGGATTGGCACTTTTCCTGACACTTTTTGTTATGATGCCTATAGGCCAGGAAATAAATGACAAGGCACTGGTACCTTATACACAGGGTGATATAAATCAAGAGTCAGCGCTGAATAAATCATCGGATATTATTAAAGGTTTTATGTTAAGGCAGTTCAAAAATGAAAAGGACCTTGAACTTTTTACTAGGCTAGCAAAGATTGAGATACCTGTTAGGCCTGAAGAATTACCTCTTACAGTTGTGATACCGGCATTTTTGATAAGTGAATTGACAATTGCGTTTAAAATAGGTTTTTTGATATATATTCCTTTCCTTATAATAGATATGGTGGTTGCAAGTACACTTATGTCAATGGGGATGTTGATGCTTCCGCCTATTATGATATCGCTGCCTTTTAAAATACTGCTTTTTATAATGGTAGACGGTTGGCATATGATTACGGAGACTGTTATAGGTGGATTTACTTAAAAGGAGGAGAATTGTAATGGATCAAGGTACAATTATGGATCTGACTCAAAAAGCATTGATGACAGTTATTTATGTAGCTGCACCGATGTTGGGATTAAGCCTTATTGTAGGTGTAACGATAAGTATATTTCAAGCTACTACACAAATACAGGAGCAAACGCTTACATTTGTACCAAAAATTATCGCTGTTATTACTGCAATAGCTGTATTTGGTTCATGGATGCTTAAGATGCTTATTGAATTTACAGAGGAGTTATATGGAAACATATATATGTATATAGGTTAAACAGATAATATGGGAATTCGAAGGGTGGATTAAAGAGGTTAGAATGTCTGATATTATGGGTATTGAAAATATTGAAGTAATGCTGCTCGTTTTTGTAAGAATGACTGGGTTATTTGTTATAACGCCATTATTCGGCAGGCGGAATATACCCGTATATCTAAAAGTCGGATTTTCCTTTATGATGGCGATTATACTTGTTAATGTTGTACCTGTAAATTCGCCAATATATAACAGTACATGGGAATATATCCTTATTGTAACAAAAGAGTTCGTGACAGGGATTACAATAGGTTATATTGCTTACCTTGTGTTTGCGGCAGTTTATATGGCAGGGCAACTTATTGACATGCAGATAGGTTTTGGTATGGTAAATATCTTTGATCCTTTAAGTAATATTCAGATACCTGTTACAGCAAATTTTTATTTTATTGTAAGTATGCTGATTTTAATAGGCATAAAAGGGCACCACACGATTATAAAAGCACTGTTTGAGAGTTATAATACTGTTCCTCTTGGAATGGCTGTATTCGGGCAGAAACTTGCAGATGATATAATACGTATTTTTGCAAGTATGTTTTTTATAGGTTTTAAAATTGCTGCACCTGTTACTGCTGCAATATTGGTTACGGATGTGGGGCTTGGAGTATTATCAAGAACAGTACCCCAGCTTAATGTATTTGTAATTGGCATGCCATTAAAAATAACGATAGGAATAGTCGTACTTTTAATAACAGTACCGGCATTTATGATTCTCGTTCAATCATTATTTGGTATAATGAAGGGGGAGACTTTAGAATTTATAAAAGAAATTGGTTCAGGGTAAGAAAAACAAAATTGAATCTTCAACTTTTTGCAGATGGGGCCGAAGACAAAACAGAAAAAGCAACACCAAAGAGAAGGAGAGAAGCAAGGGAAAAAGGCCAGGTACTTAAAAGCAATGAAGTTTCTTCAGCCTTGTTACTTCTTTCGTCATTTTTTGCATTAAGGCTTTTTGGCCCTTATATGTTTAACAGGATATCAGGTTTTGCCAAAAAGGTAATTACTGAATATACAAAACTTGACTTTTATAATATAAGTACAGTTATGAAATTGTTTTTGGAAACAGTTACAGTACTTGGACTCACAATGTTACCACTTCTGGGAGTGGTTGTTGTTACAGGGCTTGTAACAGGGTATGCTCAGGTTGGATTTCTATTTACAACAAAGACGTTGTCATTTAAATTTGAGAGATTGAATCCGTTAAATGGTATAAAGAAGATATTTTCGGTTAAAAGTATTGCTGAACTTCTAAAATCTTTATTCAAAGTGATTATTATAGGCTATATGGCTTATTCATATTTAAGGTCACAGGAAAAACACATAGTGAATCTTATGAGTACCGATGTAATTGGAACTGCGTCATTTATAGGAATAACATCCATAAACCTTGCGATAAGAATATCTATTGTACTGATAATACTTGGAGCAATGGATTATGGTTATCAGTGGTGGGAATATGAGAAAAATTTGAAAATGTCAAAACAGGAAGTAAAAGAAGAATATAAACAGACTGAAGGTAACCCTGAAATAAAATCCAAAATCAAACAGAAACAGAGGCAGATTTCAATGAGAAGAATGCTTATGGAGGTTCCAAAAGCGGATGTTGTTATTACCAATCCTACGCATTATGCAGCAAGTATAAGATATGACGCAGAGAAAGAAGATGCACCTGTTGTAACAGCAAAAGGCTGTGATTATATGGCATTGAGAATAAGGGAAAAAGCTTTGAAAAATGGTGTAGAGGTAGTGGAAAATAAAGTACTTGCCAGAAACATATATGAAAATGTGGAAATAGGGGATAAAATCCCACATGAGCTTTATCAAGCGGTAGCAGAGGTCCTTGCATATGTATATGGTATTAAAAACAAGAGCCAGAGAAAAATGTAAAATAAGTTTTGGGGGTAAAAAGGAATGAAGCTTAAAGATGCATCAGTTCCTGTAATTTTTGTTGCAATCATACTTACGTTTATACTTCCGGTTCCGGCGTTTATACTGGATGTACTGCTTGCTGTAAATATAATAATATCTGCGATAATACTACTTAATACGGTATATCTCAAAGAACCTCTGGAGCTATCAATATTTCCATCTCTGGTAGTTGTAACTACAGTATACAGACTGTCATTGAATGTCACTTCAAGTAAGCTGATACTTGGAAAAGGAGAAGCCGGACAGGTAATAGAAGGGTTTGGCAGATTCGTAGGACAGGATAATCTTGTTGTAGGATTTATAATGTTTCTTATAATAATGGTTGTGAATTTCCTCGTTATTACAAAAGGTTCCGAAAGGGTTGCAGAAGTAGCAGCTAGATTTACACTTGATGCAATGCCGGGAAAACAGATGGCTATTGATGCGGATTTAAATTCAGGATTGATAAGTGAAAAGGAGGCAAAGGACAGAAGGCTTAAAATCCAGAGGGAAGCTGATTTTTACGGAGCTATGGATGGCGCGAGCAAATTTGTCAAAAATGACGCAATAGCTGGAATAGTAATAACAATTTTAAATATCGTGGGGGGGCTTATTATAGGATTGGTAATGAGGGGAGAAGAACTTTCTGTTGCCCTTGAAAATTATACGATACTTACAATAGGTGATGGATTGGTGAGCCAGATTCCCGCACTTATGGTATCTGCTGCAACCAGCTTTATTGTAACCCGGGCAGCGTCAGATTCCAATATCAGCAATGACATGCTTAAACAGGTATTTACAAATTACAGGGTTATGATAATTGCAGCAGTATTGAGCTTCATACTTTCATTTTTCCTTGTGAGAATTCCTTTCCTTCTGTTAGCTGCTATTCTTGGTTTTATAGGATATACACTAAAAAACCAGGAAAAAGATGTTGAAAAAAAAGAAGAAGAAAGATTGGAACAATCTGAAGTTGAAGAAATCAGAAAACCGGAAAATGTTGTATCACTTCTACATGTTGACCCAATAGAACTTGAATTCGGTTATGCTATAATACCTTTGGCAGATGTAAATCAGGGAGGGGACCTTCTTGACAGAGTTGTAATGATAAGGAGGCAGCTTGCACTTGAACTGGGGATGATTGTACCGATTATAAGGCTGCGTGACAACATACAATTGAATCCAAATGATTATACAATTAAAATAAAGGGTGTTGAAATATCACATGGAGAGATTGTCCCCGATCATTATCTTGCAATGAATCCAGGGCTGGTTGAAGAGGAAATTGATGGTATTGAAACTACAGAACCTGCTTTTGGACTACCGGCAATATGGATTAAAGAGGAACAGAGAGACAAGGCTGAAATGTCAGGATATACTGTTGTTGATCCTCCATCCGTTATTGCAACACACCTTACGGAAGTTGTAAAAAAACATGCCAACGAATTATTGGGAAGGCAGGAAGTCCAAACTCTTATAGATAACATAAAGGAAAGCCATCCTGCAGTAGTTGATGAACTTATGCCAAAGATAATGACAATAGGAGAGGTACAAAAAATTTTGGGCAACCTTTTAAAAGAAGGTGTTTCAATCAGGGATATGGTTACAATACTGGAAACTCTTGCAGACCATGCACCCGTTACACATGATCCGGATATACTTACAGAGTATGTAAGACAGGCATTGGGAAGATCAATATCAAAAAAAATATTTGTTAATGAAAAAACGAATGTAATAACAATTGATTCTGAACTTGAACAGCTTATTATGGATTCCGTACAAAAAACTGAAACAGGTTCGTACATTAACATTAAACCGGATGTTATCAATAATATTGTAAAAAGTATCAGTATTCATATAAAGAAACTTACTGAGCTTGGAAAACAGCCTATAATCCTGACATCACCAATCGTCAGATTATATTTAAAAAAAATTACAGAAGAAGTACTACCGGAATTGGTTATTTTATCATATAATGAGGTTGACAGAAATATAGAAGTGGAATCTGTCGGTATGGTAAAGATATAATAAGGGAGTGAATCCTTAAACTATGAAAATACGTCGTTATGTTGCAAAAAGTGCACAAGAAGCACTTTTAAAAGTCAAAATGGATCTTGGTAATGAGGCAATGATACTTAATACAAGAAAAATCAGGCAGGGAGGGTTTCTTGGCATTTTTTCCACGTCTATGGTAGAAGTACTTGCTGCTTTGGATGAGTATGACAGGATAGGAAATAAACGAAGCGGGTTGAATGAAGTAGTTAAGCAAAGTGATGAAAAGAAAAAAGAAGAAGAAAATATTACAGAAGAAAAAGAAGGAAAAATTAATTATTTGGAGAATAAAGTAATGAGCATGGAAAAAACATTACAAAATATTTATAATCAATTTAAATCAACTGATAATAGGAATGAAAATATAAAAATAGAAGAAAATAAAAACCATGGTTCGACAAAAATTGTAAAACTTTTTTATAATAACCTTATCAAGCATGAAGTCAGTGATGAAATTGCTGATCAGATAATAAAGGAAGCAACAGAAAATATACAGGAGGAAAATTATGATATAAAGGATGTAGCTTCAATGATGTACAGCCATATTTCAGATATACTTGGAAAACCTGAAACAATTAGGTTTGATGATGAAAAAAAACCTTTGGTTGCAATCTTTATTGGCCCTACAGGAGTAGGAAAAACAACTACACTTGCTAAAATAGCAGCAGAATACTCGCTTAATTCAAATAAAAATGTTGCTTTGATTACGGCTGATACATACAGAATAGCAGCAGTGGACCAGCTTAAAACCTATGCTGAAATAATGGGAATGCCTTTATCGGTTATATATTCACCGGGTGAGGTAAAAGATATTCTTGAAAAATATAATGATAAGGATCTTGTACTGATTGATACGGCAGGGAGAAGCAGTAAAAACAAAGTACAATTTGATGAACTGGATGAGCTTTTGAAAATGTCAGGTGCTGATGAAGTATATTTATTAATAAGCGCAACTACGAGTATTAGAAACAGCATGGAAATATTAAAAAGCTACAGTTTTTTAAAGGACTATAAGCTTATATTTACAAAAATAGACGAGACATCTGCTATGGGGACAATACTGAATGTGAGTTTCATTACCGGTAAGAAGCTGTCTTACATAACAAACGGACAAAGCGTACCTGATGATATAGAGGTCGCAAGTATAGACAGTATCGTAAAAAATCTATTGGGGAGTATTGCATAGATGATAGATCAGGCAGAAAGTCTAAGAAAAATTATAAGTAAACTGAGACAAAAACAGGATGTTAAGGGAATGCCTGGCAGCAAAACTGCGAGGATAATATCAGTTACAAGTGGTAAGGGAGGTGTTGGTAAGACAAACATCTCTCTTAATTTGGCTATTGCCTTGAGTGAAATGAACCTTAGAGTTGTTTTGATAGATGCTGATTTCGGGTTGGCAAATATTGACGTATTGTTGGGTATTACACCAAAGTATACATTGGTTGATTTAATAAGGAATAACAGGAATATTATTGAGGTGCTTGCCAGCGGGCCTAATAATATTAAATTTTTGTCAGGAGGTTCAGGTGTAGAGGAGCTTATTAAACTTAACAGCATGCAGCTGCAGAATTTTGTAAATAACATTTCAATACTTGATAGGATAGCGGATATTGTGTTGGTTGACACTGGACCGGGTCTTTCTGAAAAAGTAATGAGTATTTTAATGGCGACAGATGAAATCCTTGTTGTTACAACTCCGGAGCCTACCTCAATAACTGATGCATATGCATTGATTAAACATGTTTCTGTTATGAATAATAAAAAAACAATAAAATTTATAGTAAACAGAGCCGAGAATGCAAGAGAAGCTGATGATGTAATAAATAAACTATCATTGGTTGCTGATAGATTTTTATCAATGGAAATTGTTTCCTTAGGTTATATACTACAGGATGACTATGTTATAAAAGCTGTAAAATCACAAAAGCCTTTTTCTCTGAGTTATCCTGGAAGTGATGCGTCAAAATACATATATGAAATATCAAAAAAGCTTTTGGGAAATTACGATAATACACAAACAAACGGAGAAAACGGAATAAGAGAATTTATAAACAGGTTGGTAAATACAATGAGGGTGAAGTAAAAAGAATGGATATTAGTAAATATGGTATTAAAACAGGGAAAAAGTTTAAAGTACTTATTTATGATGAAGAACAGGAAACATACGGAGAATTGTTGCCTGGCAAGTTTGAGAGCCAGGAAGATGAAAATACTATTGTGATGACTGCCCCAATGAAAGAGGGAAATATATACCCTGTCCATATAAATAGTATGATGGATATATATTTTATTGATAATAATAATCCGTTCAAAAAAAATTATTATAGATTCACCGCAAAAGTTATTTCAAGAGAAATAAGAGATAACATGGAATATTTGAAAATAATGATTGAGGGTGACATTGAAAAAATACAGAGAAGGCGGTATTTTAGACTAGAATTTGTTATTCCTGTAAGATACAGGGTCTTGGATTTGGAAAGTAAACAGTCAAATGCTTTATTTAAAAAGGGTTTTACTCGTGATATAAGTGGTGGAGGTTTATGTATTAACATTAAGGAAAAGCTTAAAAAGAATGATTTAATTGAATGTGAACTGGGGATTATGGAAGATGAAACAATAAATTGTAAAGGAATAATAGTAAGAACCGATAAAAAAATCATAGAAAACAGGATTATATATAGAACAGCTATAAGTATAAATGATATTGATGAAAAAAAGAGAGAAAAACTTGTAAAATATATATTTGATAAGCAGCGTAAACTCAGAAAAAAAGGAATGATATAAAAATTTACAGGAATTTGTTAAAAAGTCTGCCATATATAATGGCGGCAACTATGTCGATTATAACAGGAATTGCAAGTTATTTGAACGGAGTAAATGAGGTAAACATATATTTAAGAATGCTTGTAAGCCTTTTTATATTTTATATGCTAGGAATATATGTCAGGCATTCAATAAAAAAATTAATGAACGAGATTGAAAAACAAAAAAATGAAAATTCAGAAAAAAATAAATCTGTTCAAAAAGATAGTAAAAAATGATTTGGCTTGGAGGACTTATGCAAATGTCTGATAAAATTAGTAAAAACAAATATGGTAATAATGAAAAATTATGGGAAAAATATAAGATGACTGGTGACATTAAAACCAGGGATATTCTAATTACTAATTATTCATATCTTGTAAAGCTTATTGCTGGAAGGCTCAATATTTATTTTGGTTCAAATGTTGAA
>CAZANH010000254.1:0-12709 GCA_964486515.1 uncultured Eubacteriales bacterium | reverse complement strand
AAATTCTTGCTCATCATGTCGTGATGGGCTTTTTTGCTGTTAAAAACTTGAATATTCGCGAGAAATCAGGCGAAAATCAACTTTTTTCTTGACATTTTTCTGTGTATTGGGTTTCCTTTTTATCCTTCGAGAATCAAGGCGACGTGAGTATGGTGAAAGGATAAACACAATATATAGTGTAAAAACGGACTGAAAGTACATCAAAAACACAATATATAGATTTTGGATTAACTTTATACATAAATTAGGGAATTAAGGTGCTCATAAAACAGCACCTATACATTATATAGATGGAAAACACAAAAGAAACTATTCAAGAGAGGGCGAATAAGATGACTGAATTGAGAAGCATTCCATTTTCACCACCAGATATTTCAGATGAAGAGATCAATGAAGTAGTTGACACACTAAAATCTGGTTGGATTACAACAGGTCCAAAAACAAAATTGTTCGAAAAACAAATTGCTGAGTATTGCAATACATCAAAAGCAGTTGCGCTTAGTTCAGCGACTTCTGCGATGGAAATGACATTAAGACTCTTAGGTATTGGACCGGGGGATGAAGTCATTACTTGTGCTTATACATATACATCTTCTGCAAGTGTAATCACTCATGTAGGTGCCAAGGTTGTTTTAGTAGATTCAGGTAAGGATTCTTTTCATATTGATTATGATGCTATTGCTGATGCTATTACGGATAAAACAAAAGCAATTATTCCAGTTGATCTTGGTGGTGTAATGTGTGATTACGATAAAGTGTTTGAAGTTGTAGATAGTAAGAAAAATTTATTTAATCCTTCAAATGATATTCAAAAAGCATTTGATAGAATAATTGTTCTAGCAGATGGAGCTCATTCAATAGGGGCTACTTATAAAGGAAAAATGAGCGGTGAAGTTGCTGACTTTACATGTTTTTCATTTCATGCTGTAAAGAATCTTACGACAGCTGAAGGTGGTATGGTTACGTGGAGAGATATTGATGGCTTTGACAATGAAGAGATTTATAAACAGTATATGCTTCTTACGCTTCATGGCCAATCAAAGGATGCACTTGCTAAGACTAAGCTAGGCGCATGGGAGTATGACATAGTTGCACCAAATTATAAATGTAACATGACTGATATCATGGCGTCACTTGGGCTTGCACAGTTCAAGAGATATCCTGAGATTACCAAAAGAAGAAGAGAAATTATTGAGAAGTATGATGTATTATTGGCAGAACTTGATGTAACAAGCATGAAGCATTATACAGATGTATATTCATCTAGTGGTCATTTGTACTTATTACGACTTCTTGGTAAGGATGAAGAATTTAGAAATGATGTTATTACGAAGATGGCTGAGAATGGTGTTTCAAGCAATGTGCATTACAAGCCACTTCCAATGCACTCTGCATATCAGAACTTAGGATTTAAGATGCAAGATTTTCCGAATTCGTTTGACATGTATAGAAATGAGATTACATTGCCACTTCATACTTTATTGACAGATGAGGATATTGAGTATGTGGTTGGTAGCTTAAAAGAGTCAATAGATGACTTATAAATCAAAGGATGCGAGAGTATGATTTTAAGAAAATGGGAAGATTTACCTCAGCACATGAAGAATGATGATGTTCGAAAATACTATAACATATTAAAAAACAGAAAAGGTAGTTTAGCTCTTAAGAGAGTTTTTGATGTAGTTGTTGCGATAATTCTATTTATCATATTACTTCCCATTTTTATTATGATAAGTATTGCAATTAAAGTTGACTCAAAAGGACCTGTTATGTTTAGGCAAGTCAGAGTAACTCAATATGGGAAGCAATTTAGAATTTTTAAGTTTAGAACCATGGTGAATAATGCTGATAAGATAGGTTCACAAGTAACAACGAAAAATGATTTAAGGGTTACAAAGGTTGGAAAGTTATTAAGAACGCTAAGGTTAGATGAAATACCACAACTCCTAAATATAATAACTGGTGATATGACATTTGTTGGAACGAGACCTGAAGTTATTAAGTATGTAGATAAGTATACTGATGAAATGTGGGCGACGTTACTTCTACCAGCAGGAGTTACTTCTGAGGCAAGTATTCAATATAAAGATGAAGAAAAATTACTAGAAAGTACTGAAGACGCTGATGAAACTTATGTATATGAAGTTTTACCAGGCAAGATGAAATATAACTTAGAAAGTATAGAAGAATTTTCTTTTTTTTATGAGATAAAGACAATGTTTAGGACTGTTGGAGCTGTGTTGAGTAAAGTTTACGGTCCGCAGAAGGGAAAAACAAAAGAAGGTACTTCTACAAATATTAATAATTAGCGGGGAGATATAGCATGTCATTTTTAACTAAAGTTGCAAAAAAGCTAACTAAACATCCTAAGCTCAAGAGAAGCTTGAAAGATGCATATCAACATGTAGGTAATATTTTGAGCGATAAAAAGACTAAGCCTTTAGATATAATTCAAGTCAGTAGCGATAGTAGAGAGCATTTATTTGGTTACTATGATAAGAGTCCGTGGGATTCTACGGGTGATCGAATGATATATCTTAGAGTTGATTCTGCTAGCAAAAAAGTAGCTTCAAGTGATTCAGCAGAGATTATTTTAAAAACTATATCCACTAATGAAGAGACAGTTGTTGCAAGAACTAATGCTTGGAATGTACAGCAAGGAGCTATGGTTCAGTGGGTAGGATCAAACTATAATAGTGAGATTATTTACAATGATTATAGAGATGGAGAATACTGCTCTGTTATATTGAATATTAGTAATGGCGAGGAACGAGTATTGTCTATGCCAGTTTATTCAGTTTCAATGGATGGGACAGTAGCACTGACATTAGATTTTGCTAGACTTAATACATTTAGACCTGGATACGGATACGTTAATAAATCGGATGAGACCGCTAATCTATTATGTCCCAATACAGCTTGTATTTGGAAGTTAAACTTGGTAACTGGAGAGCACACCCCTTTATTCTCTTATGATGACTTATATAAGGTAGACACAAAAGAGAATATGGAGTCTGCGTATCATAAGGTGAATCATATTATGATTAATCCTTCTGGCAATAGGTTCATGTTTTTACATCGTTGGATTCTGAACGGAGTTAAGTATGACCGATTACTAACGGCTAATTTAGATGGTAAAGATTTATATGTAGTACTTGATGATGATATGGTATCACATTGTAATTGGAAAGATGATAGTACAATTATTGCATGGGCTAATACTCATGAATTTGGTAATCACTATTATATTTTAGATGATAAATCAGATAATAAAAAGATCTTTGGGAAGAACCAACTGATTGTAGATGGGCACCCTTCATTTTCTCCAGATGGTAAGTATATGATAACAGACACATATCCAAGTTTTAAAAGAAAACAAAAATTAATTTTATGTGATCTGGAAAATGAAAAAATCGTTAGTCTTGCAGAGATATATGCGAATATTAAGTATAAAAACGAAACTAGATGCGATTTACACCCTAGATGGAAAAGGGATTCATCAGAAATCTGTTTCGATGGCGCCCAGAAAAAAAATCGTCAAGTTTATAGGCTAAAGATTACTGATTAGAATTCAGAATACTTGTTAGGAGAATTAAAATGAAAGAATATCCCTTTGTTACGGCTATGATAGTCGCAAGAAATGAAGAAAAGTACATAGAGAAGTGTTTTAAATCTTTGCTTCAACAGAGCTATCCTGCAGATAACTATGAAGTATTAATTATTGACGGGTTATCTGATGATAATACAATTGCTATTGCAAAAGAGACAGAAAGAAAATATGCGTTTAAACATGTTAATGGTAGAGATAAAGAAATTAAGGTGCAAGTAAGGTATTTTGACAACCCCCAAAAGCTATTAGCCGCTGGTTGGAACATGGGCATTAGAGAAGCAAAAGGCGATTATGTAGTTAGAATTGATGCTCACGGCTATGCTGATCAAAACTTCATTTTAAAAAGTATTGAAACTATCCAAGAGGTTAATGACGCCGTATGTGTTGGAGGCTCAATGAAAACTGAAGCCTTAACGCCAAGAGGGCAACTAATTGCAGGTGTATTATCATCGCCATTTGGAGTAGGAAATTCAAAGTTTAGATATTCTCAAAGACCACAGTATGTCCATACTGTAGCATTTGGTTTATATAAAAAAGAAATCTTTCATCAAGTAGGCTTTTTTGATGAAAATCTTGCGAGGAATCAAGATAATGATATGCACAGGAGAATTCGTAAATCAGGTGGTAAGTTTTACTTAAATCCCGAAATTAAGTCAATTTATCATCCCAGAGAGACTATCAAAACTATGATGAAACAAGGATTTAATAATGGCAAATGGAATATTGTCACATTTAGAAAAGATCCTAAATCACTTTCTATAAGGCATTTAGTACCATTATTTTTTGTGCTAGGAATTTTAGGATGTGCAGTATTAGGTTTTATCAATTATCTGTTTTGGTTGTTACTTGTTGGAGTGATGACGCTTTACTTAGTGCTAAGTATTTTATTTTCTGTTAAATATTCAAGTAAGAAAAAAGATGTGTTAGTTATGTCATTTTTATATTTATTATTACATTTAGCATATGGTAGTGGTTCATTAAAATCGATTATAAAATTAGGAGGGACATCGAATTGAATTTATACGAAAAAATTAGTAACAGAGAAGAGAAAATTTCGCTTGTAGGTCTTGGTTATGTTGGGATGCCGATTGCGGTTGCATTTGCTAAAAAAGCGGATGTTATTGGTTTTGATATCAGTGATGAAAAGATTAAACTGTATAAAAGTGGTATAGACTCAACTAAAGAAGTTGGTGACGAAGCTATAAAAGAAACAACAGTAGAATTTACAGCTGACGAATCTAAATTAAAAGAAGCTAAGTTTCATATAGTGGCAGTTCCAACTCCAGTTAATGAAGATCATACACCGGATTTAAAGCCAGTTGAATCAGCAAGTAAAACTGTAGGTAGAAACTTAACTAAAGGATCTATTGTTGTATTTGAATCGACCGTTTATCCAGGTGTTACAGAAGAAATTTGTATTCCAATTCTTGAGAAAGAATCAGGAATGAAATGTGGGGAGGATTTTAAAGTTGGGTACTCTCCTGAGAGAATAAATCCTGGTGATAAAGTACATAGACTTGAGACAATTGTAAAAGTTGTATCAGGTATGGACGAAGAATCCCTTGATATTATTGCCAAAGTGTATGAACTTGTTGTTGATGCAGGGGTTCACAGAGCAGAATCAATAAAAGTTGCAGAGGCTGCTAAGGTTATTGAGAACTCACAAAGAGATATTAATATCGCATTTATGAATGAACTGTCCATCATATTTAATAAGATGGATATTGATACTAAAGCCGTTCTAAAAGCTGCAGGAACTAAATGGAACTTCCTTAACTTCTTCCCAGGACTTGTTGGAGGACATTGTATTGGTGTAGATCCTTATTACCTCACATATAAAGCTGAACAACTAGGGTACCATTCTCAAATCATACTTTCTGGAAGAAGAATCAATGATGACATGGGGAAATATGTAACCGAAAATGTAGTTAAAAATATGATAAAAGAGGACAAGCAAATTAAAGGAGCAACAATAGCAATATTTGGAGTTACCTTTAAAGAAAATTGTCCGGATGTTAGAAATACAAAGGTAATTGATGTTATTAATGAGCTAAAGGAATATGGAATAAATGTTGTTGTAGTAGACCCTGTAGCGGAGAAACAAGACCTATTAAATCTATATGGAATTAGACTGCAAGAAATTGATGATGTAAAAGGTGTAGATGCAGTGATATTTGCTGTACCTCATGAAGAATTTAAATCTATCAAATTAGGAGATATTAAGAGAATGTACAATCATAAATGGAATGGATATTCAGATGCAATTGAAGAAGTTGCAGCAATATCTGATAGTGAAATTACTAAATATAAATATGTGTTGGCTGACATTAAAGGCATTTTTGATAGGAAAGAAGCAGAAAACATGAATTATTTATACTGGAGATTATAAAAAGGAAGTGTATGCAGTTATGGGATATGAAAACATTGAATTCGATACAGATAGTGTATTTCTCGTGACAGGTGGAGCTGGTTTCATTGGTTCCAACTTGTGCGAGGTTTTATTGGATAAAGGTTATAAGGTAAGATGTCTGGATGATCTTTCTAATGGCAAACAGGCCAATGTGGATCTGTTTACCAATAACCCTTGTTATACCTTTATCAAGGGGGATATAAGAGATTTAGATACGTGCATGAAGGCTTGTGAAGGTGTTGATTTTGTCCTTAACCAAGCAGCTTGGGGCAGTGTGCCGAGGAGCATAGAAATGCCCTTGCTTTATGAAGAAATCAATATTAGAGGAACACTCAATATGATGGAAGCAGCTAAACAAAATGGAGTGAAAAAGTTTGTATATGCATCAAGTTCCTCTGTTTATGGAGATGAACCGAACCTACCTAAACAAGAAGGGAGAGAAGGTAACCCCTTATCCCCATATGCTTTAACAAAGATGGTAGATGAAGAATATGCCAAACTATATTCAAAACTGTATGGTTTAGACACTTATGGATTAAGGTATTTCAATGTATTTGGAAAGAGACAAGATCCAAATGGAGCATATGCAGCAGTAATTCCTAAGTTTATCAAACAATTACTTAATGATGAACAGCCTACAATAAATGGTGATGGGAAGCAGAGTAGAGATTTTACTTATATTGAAAATGTGATTGAGGCTAACCTAAAAGCGTGTAAGGCATCATCCGAAGTGGCTGGAGAAGCTTTTAATATCGCTTATGGTGGTAGAGAATATTTGATTGACGTTTATTACTCCCTTTGTAAAGCTCTTGACAAAGATATCCAACCCATCTTTGGACCAGATAGAAAAGGCGACATAAAGCATAGTAATGCTGATATTAGTAAGGCTAAAGAGATGCTTGGATATGATCCAAGTTGGAGCTTTGAAAGAGGGATTGAGGCAGCAATAGAATGGTATAGGGAGAATTTGTGATGAATGAAAAGATTTCGGTAATTGTGCCTATTTATAATGTTGAAAAGTATTTAAAAAGATGCATTGATTCTATATTAGATCAGGAGTACGAAAACTTTGAGATCATTTTGGTTGATGATTGTTCAACGGATAATAGCGCAATGATTGCTCAAGCTTATGCTTTGAATCATCACGCAAAATGTATATTCATCAAACGAGAAAGGAATGGCAAATTATCAGCAGCGAGAAATACTGGGTTAAAGGCTGCCACTGGAAAATGGATTACTTTTGTTGACAGTGATGACTGGGTTGATAAAAATTATCTCGATGAGATGATGAAAGTAGCAAAAGCAGATAATGCGGATATTGTTGCGAGTTCATATTATCATGCATGGGAAAATGGAAGACTTGAAGAGATAAACCCATTTGGCAATTTATATACAAACTCTTCACATAAAGAAAAAGTGGCGTTAATGCGTAATCATGCAGTAACTAGACTATATAGAAAACAATTAATCGATGATACCGAGTTGAAGTTTCCAGAAAGAATATGGAGAGCCGCTGAAATGGGATTCACTATCCCAATGATTTCTAGAACTGATAAAATATCAATTCTAAAAAAGCCACTTTATTATTATTATCAGCGTAAAAGCTCGAACTCTAATAATAATAACACAAATATTGATTTGACTTTTTACGATAAGGCGTTTGAATATATACATGATTACTGCAGAGAAAGATTTCCGGCAGAAATTGAGTATAGGGCGATCAATGAATATATGTATGGTTTAATATCGGTCATGCTAAAGGCCAAGAAGCCTAACAGTGAAATTCATAATCGAGTGGATAGATTTAATGAAGAGTACTCAAATTGGAAAAACAACAAATATATTAAACAAATGGCTAAAGAAAAACGGGTATTTGTTTATTTAGCTTCCAAGAAAAAAATCATGGCATTAAAAATATTGATTAATTTGTTCACCTTAAAACAATCGATAATAAATCGTGTGCCTTTAAACAAAGAAGGAAAAGAAAATGGTTAATAGTCGTAAAGCGCGGAAATTAAGAATTACCAAACTTAACATTATAGATTGCATTATCATATTACTAGGAATTGCAGCTCCGTTTGGTGAGAGATTAAATATTCTTGTTAATAATATATCTAGGGCCTATGTTATACTTGGCGCATTATTGATACTAGTATATATACTTAATTTCATGCTGCGAAAACCTTTCACTCGAATAGAGAATATAAAAATATATAAACATTACGTAGCTTTTATAGTGTTCATTTTTGCTCATTCTACTGTGACATATTACATGAATGATTTTGTGAATATTTTCGAACATTATAAAATATTTGTTTTTGCGATTATTTCCCTTATGCTGTTGAAATCATTTAATGCTAAGTATTCAAGAGCAAACTATTTCATTACTGCTTTTGGTCTATCTTACTTAACGATTGTTATTTTTTTCAATAATTATATCGAAGCAAATACAGTTTTAAGAGCAGAAGGAGCTTATTCTAACGCCAACGCTTTTGCATTAGACGCAGTCTTTGTGCTTTTTACTTCGTTGTATTTACTAACAAAAAAAAATATGTATAGGTTTAAGCCTATTATAATGCTTTTAGGAGGTTTCATCGGTATTTTTTTGTCGGGAACGAGAAGTGCATTTCTAGGATTGCTATCAGGTACAATGATATATTTTACGTATTCAAGAGGTGTCCAGAAAAAACTAAAAATCATAGGTTTGTTTGCTTTAGCTGGTTTAACTATTTTAATTATTATGCCTAGTGAGAGTTGGTATGCTATGATGAATCGTTTTTTTAGAGGTGATTCAGAATTAAGTGGATATAGTAGCAATATTAGACTAGTTATTTGGGGAGAATACTTGGACGCGTGGAGGAAATATTTTATATTTGGGTTAGATATGGATAGTTGGTCAGTAATCAGCACTAGGGTAACACATAATACTTATCTTAATGTGCTTGTTAGATTCGGATTTTTAGGATTTCTATTATACTTTAAGAATATAGCAACAAACTTAAAATTAGCGCTTATTTCGTGTAAGTTGTCGAGCCATACCCCTATTGTTGCAATGTTTATTGCTTTTTTGTTTTTATCAATATTTATTGATGCTTTCACTTTAAAGACCTTTTGGATTGTTTGGGCATTCGCAATCCATTTTAACTATAGGCATAAGAAGCATAGTCGAAGTGCTTCTAAACATAGTATACGAGGAGATTAAGTCTGAAAGAGAAGTACGTAAAAGCACAAACTAAAAAAGAGCATAGCAAACAAGACATCTATTGGACGGTCTTTGAAAACTGAATAGTGTAATAGTTACAAATAAATATCAATCCTTAATAACTGCGTACCCATACCTTTTGGCAAGTAAGATTGCCTGCTCTACAGTAATATTACGAGTTTGAGGTAAAACTTCTGCTTTCTTATAAAGCTCCGGATTGTAAGGTTCACCATTCTTAAGGATGTGATATATGGCAGTAAGTAGCATTCGTGCAATAGCTATAATAGCACGTTTGTGGCCTCGTCGCTTTTTGATGGATAAATAGCGGCCTCTGATTTCAGGGTGCTTATTACTTTTAACAACAGCATTGGCGCATTGTACTAAAAGTGGTTTAATATAAACACCAGCACGAGAGATGCGAACTGAATGTTTCTTGCCTGCGCTCTCGTTATTTTGAGGAGTCACTCCTGCCCAAGAACACAAGTGTTTGGCTGTAGGAAACACAGACATATCAGCACCGATTTCTGAAATTACCCCAATCGCAGAAAAAGGATTTTTGATACCTGGTACAGTCATCACTAAAGAAAGTTCTTTGTCATAGGGCTTCGAGAGTGAAAGGATCACAGATTCAAGATTAAGCTTGCACTTTCCCAATTCGTCATAATGCTGAAGAATAATATTCATTTTTTGATGTTGTTCAGGTGTTAAGATTCCGTCAATGGCAAGACGAATATCATTCACCTTATTGAGCATAGATGCGTGAAGAAAAGGAACAAAATCGAAATCCTTGTCATTAGGATTTTCAAGTAAGTGGTCAATGATTTTCATTGAACTCTTACCGAAAGTATCAGACACCACATTAGCAAGCTGGATATTTGATACAGTAAGACAATTTTGAATCCGGTTCTTCTCACTGGAACTAAAATTTGTAAGCTTAAAGCGATAGCGCATCAAATCACGCAATTGACGGATGGCAAGAGGGGGCATAAAGCTTGCGGCAACAAGATCGTGCTTGAATAGATCAGCAATCCACTTAGCATCTTTTTTGTCGGTTTTCTTGCCTCGAATAGCCTTTACATACTTCGGGTGGGCCAGTGTAATTTTACAGATGGCTTCCAAAATATTGTACACAGGTATCCAATACTTGCCAGTGGATTCCATGCAAACTTCTGTGCAGGAATTGGAGCAGAGCCACTCTGACAGCTTTCTCAAACCGTTTGTGAAGGTGGAAAAGCGACTGGACTTGTAGGTTGTGACACCTTTGTTATTGGTAGAGGCAACACAGGCAACAATAAACTTTTTGTGGACATCAATTCCACAACAGATGGGGTAAACGATTTTTAACATTTAGATCTCCCTTCTCAAAATAAATTATTGAGAGAAGCAGGCATTGACTGATTGTCCAGCTATAAACGAGTATTGTTTATACAAAGATAAGTCTTCGTGCTCTAAGTCACACTTATTTGTGCTTGAATAGACAATCTACACATATAATTATGCGGTCTTCTCCCTTAGGAGTAGCGCACTCACCTCCACGTGATTTGTAGTTGCCTGTAATCTCAATAATATAGTTTTAAACTAAAATAAGCTCGAAGGCAAATGGTTTCATTCCGTTTTGTGCCTTGAGCGAAGCGAAAGGAATGGATATAATTATGAATAAAACTAGAATAGCAATTATAAGGAAAGACACTGGTCTTTTTGGAGGAATACAACATCAAGTGCTGATGTTGGCAAGTGGCTTGCTAAAGAATAATTACAGTGTGTATTTTTTTACAGATAACATAGAATCTGAATTAGCCCAAGAACTAATTTTAAAAGGAGTTAAGGTTAATAAAGTAACACTAGGTAGAGTATTCAGTAGTGGGAAAAAAGTAAGCGAACTATGCAAAAAGCATAATATTCGTGTGCTTCAAAGTCACATGTTAAAAGAGAGTTTTATTGCAAGGGTGTCTAAAATTTTTAATAAAGATGTTATTCACATATTTAGGGTGCATACCTACATTGATTGCTCACATATACCACAGTGGAAAAAAAATACATACCACTTTTTATCAAAAATTACGGATTTTCTTGTGGATCATTACCTTTCAATTAATGAATATAATGTTAAAGAACTTATAGATAGAACGAGAATTAATAATAACAAGATATCTGTTGTTTACAACGGCATAGTATCATCAGATGTGGAAATAAATAAAATCAGCAAACCCATTGAGAAAATCGCAATGATTGCAAATTTTAGGCCTTTTAAAGGGCATGATATTTTAATTAAGACTTTAAAAAAGTTAAAAGATCAGGGTGTTATCTTAAAAGTTGTTATTGTTGGAGGGGAATCGTACAGTAAGGGTTTAAATCAAACACCAGTAATAACCCATAAAATGCTTGCATTAGCTGAGCAATTAGGTGTAGAGGATCAAATAATATTGACAGGATTCATATCTAATGTGCATGAAAGAATCAAAGATATACCTATTGTAGTATTACCTTCATACTCTGAAGGAACACCTAACTGTTTATTAGAGGCAATGTCTTTGAAGAAAATTGTGATTGCCTCAAGCGTCGGTGGGGTGCCTGAATTCATAATTGATGGGAAAAATGGATTCCTTCATATCTCAAAGTCTGTTGACGCTTTTGCAGAAGTGCTAAAGAAAGTAGTAGTTAGATTAAGTGAGAGTGAGTTAAATTCTATAGCAGAGCATGCATATAGTACTTGGCTATATGATTATTCGGAAGACGTTGTTATAAAAAAATATGTAGACTTTTTAAACAAAAGGTATGTCATATCAGACCAAGTAATTAATGGAATTTAATAGTAATACTGATAAGGTTGATGTAAGACAAACCCACACGCCTTATATCGCTGGATTTTAACTCTTGTTCTAAAGGATATAGAATGAAATGTATTATAACCGCATTTATTATAATTGATCGGCAGGGGTGAAACATAGATTCTTGTTAAAGGTATGAAGTTGCTTAAAGATGATGAAAAATCTTTGAAAGCAGTTATTATTGGTGGAGAGTCATATGCTATTGGAACAGACCAAACTCCCAATATTACAAACGAAATGATTGAATTAAGCACTACACTCGGGATGCGTGAGGATATAGAGTTAACAGGGTTTATTTCAAATATCCATGAGAGAATTAAAGATATTCCAATTGTTGTACTGCCATATTCAGAAGGCACACCTAATTGTTTATTAGAAGCTATGTCGCTAAGGGAAATTGTAGTCGCTTCAAGTGTGGGAGGAATTCCTAAATTTATTACTGATGGAGAGAATGGATTTTTGCATGAACCAAATTCACCTAAGGACTTTGCTATAGCAATTAAAAGGGTTTTACAACTAGAACAAAGCAGTATAAAGAGAATAACTGAAAACGCATATAATACTTGGTTGAACGATTATTCAGAGTCTGTGGTTTCTCAGAGATATAGTGACTTTATTAACAGTATAATTAATAGTTAGCAAGCTTTTTTATTAATTAT
>CAZANH010000253.1:0-3723 GCA_964486515.1 uncultured Eubacteriales bacterium | reverse complement strand
GCGGTTTCCACATTCACGAGATTCTCATCGCTTGTGAGCATCAGAGACTGTATTGGAACACCGCTGTAGGAAGCATAATCCCTGGTATCTCCCTCGCTTAATGTCCTATAACCGAACTCCATTCTTCTTGCTTCATTTACATTTAGTATCAACACTTGATCTACAGGTGAAGGTATATGCCAGTGGAGCCCCGCCTGCGTAACCTTGTTTATAAATTTGCCAAACCTTAATACAACTGCCTCTTCTCCCGTATGAACTGTATATATGCCTGAGAGAAGCCATATCCCTATAATAGCTATAACTATTATATAAATAATCCATTTTAACCCTTTTTTATTCACAAATAATTCACTCTCCTTTATTTTGATCTGGGTTTTTATTATAACATACTGCAGCCGGAAGCTGCAACCAAAAAGTATGCTTTGGGTGCGATTATTATACTTAATGCATTCACTAACCTTAATGTCATACCTTGTGCTTTGTTATCGTATATAATTTTAAATTAGGTTTCATTTGAATATGTGGTGCAATTCGACCTGCAGCCCATTAAAAATGAAAGAGGACGCTTTTTCGTTATTTTTATATGTTACAACCTTGTTAATGGCTTTATCTGCAAACATATAAATATAAACTTCCCTTGAGAAAGGGTTTTACCTAAAATATTAGGTAATGTCAAATTTATTTTAGATAAAATCGGCTCGTAGAGGCTGTAGTGTTTTTTCAGACCATTAATTTTTTTCAGGTATGGTTATGCTAATTATCCGCGTTTTGATGATACAAAAGGCGGCTTCTCCAGCAAATTTCGGCCTGTAGCAAGCTTATAAAGCTTTTCAAGATTGCCGATTTCGGTCATTATAAATTCCTTAAACAGCTTTCCTATATCACTTCTGTGTGCAGCCGAAAATGCCCTGATATGATTTTTTAATCCATACTGTGCCGCGGATATCAATATATTAGTTATTTCGTCATCTTTCATAACAATCTTGCCTATTTCATTGGGGGGCTGTTGTTTGGTCCTGTCTACTGGACGAGATGGAACAGTATATCCCTCCCTTTTTAATGTTTTCTCAAGCTTGGCTATTTGTTTTAATGATACGTCATACAGGCCGTATTGGATTTCTATCAATAATCCCTTGTCTTTTGTATTATTAATGAATGATTCCAGTTCAATTATGCTATTGTGCCTGAAATCTAATTCAAACCAGAGCCAGTATACCTCCCCTATATTAAGGGAATTTGGTGCTGATGTGGCCAATGGGGGTATATTAAATGCGTTTCTGTCCTTTCCCATGTTTAATAAAATTTCATACATTTTTATATCATCATCCAGGATACCCACAAAAACATCCCTGATCTTGTTGTTTGTAGTAACTGTTCCTACTCCTCTTCCATCAAGGAACAGTAAGGATGCCGCAACGTTGAAGATAAGCTTGATTACTTCCTCATCACTAAGTTTCACTTCCTGCCCAACGCCCGGTTTACCCTGAAGTGTTTTTGATGAGGGGCGGGGTGGTATTGTGTATCCTGCATCCTTTAAAAGCTTTTCAATCTTGTTTATCCTTAGTGTCTTTATACCCGTAATTATACCTTGCAGGAACATGTGGATTTTTTTGTCAGAGGTATTCATCATATATGTCTCGGTTATATTGATTACCTGATATCCTGAGGTAAGGGCTTCCCAAAGATAATATATCTCGCCGGCATGCATTGGCTTTTCCATGGTATTTAACGTATAGGATTTTGGCATTACTTTTTTTAACACATTATTCAATATATTCAAACCTCCTTAGGCTTTTGTTTATTATTATAATTTGCAAAAAACAATTGAATTATGTATTTTTTTATGTGACAATTTCGCTTTTGTTGATTTTCCATGATTGACATACCCGAGCAGGAGTGCTATCATTTTATTTAATTGCTATCATTTTATTTAATTAATTGGGCAAAAGCCCATAATAAATATTACAAATATGCAAAAAATAGCATTTGTTAATAAAAGAAAGGAAGTAAAAATTATGGATTCAAAAAATGATGCACAAGATAATAATTCAACAAAAAGTAAAAATAAGACTGACCTTATATCCAAGACTCATGAACTTAATGATATTAAGAAAACTGTCGCAGTACTCAGTGGTAAGGGAGGAGTTGGAAAATCACTTGTAACTTCTCTGCTTGCTGTCGTCATGAAGAAGAAAGGATATGATATTGGTGTATTGGATGCTGATATTACAGGGCCGTCAATCCCAAAAATATTCGGCGCTGACAATTTAACTGCAGATAGTGCTGAAACAGGAATATATCCTCCTGTAACCCAAAATGGCATGAAGCTTATGTCTATTAACATTTTACTTGAAAGAAAAGATGCACCCATAATATGGAGGGGCCCACTGATTTCAAAAACCGTAAAACAGTTCTGGACAGAGGTAATATGGGGAAAACTTGATTACTTGTTCTTTGATATGCCACCGGGAACAGGGGATGTTCCCCTGACTGTATTTCAATCCGTACCACTTGACGGCATAATAATTGTAACTTCGCCGCAGGATTTAGTTTCCTTAATTGTTACCAAGGCTTCAAACATGGCAAAAACCATGAATATACCAATACTGGGTATTATTGAAAACATGAGTTACGCAATATGCCCTGCATGCGGTAAAAAGTTTAATATTTTCGGGGAAAGCAAGGCTGAAAAGGTTGCAGAGGAGATAGGCATTCCGCTTCTCGGAAAGCTGCCTGTGGATCCTGAGCTTGCTGAACTATGTGATAAAGGTGAAATTGAAAAGTTCGATAAGAATTATATGGACGGGTGTATAGAAATGCTCGAAGGGGGTAAGAATGGGTAAAGACAATAAAGTAATTTTTGAATACAAAATTAAAAACAAACCGAACTATATCCCACAGGGCAATGAAGAAAATATTTTCATGCATGCATGGAAACAGCGTATCCCCCTTATATTAAAAGGCCCGACAGGCTGCGGTAAAACCAGGTTTGTACTTCACATGGCATACAAACTTAATCAGCCTTTGATTACCGTATCCTGCCATGAGGATCTTACTTCCTCCGACCTTGTAGGCAGATATCTTTTAAAAGGTAATGAAACGATATGGCAGGACGGCCCCCTTTCCATTGCTGTAAGATATGGAGGAATCTGTTATCTTGATGAAATTGTTGAGGCAAGGAATGATACAACAGTACTTATACATTCTCTTACCGACGATAGAAGAGTCCTGTACCTTGACAGGACGGGAGAGGTCTTAAGAGCACATCCGGATTTCATGATGGTAATATCCTTTAACCCGGGATATCAGAGTATAAGGAAGAATTTAAAAGAAAGTACAAAGCAGAGGTTTTCAAGCATTATTTTTTCACATCCCGATGTAAAAACAGAAAAAAGAATTATTGCATCTGAAACCGGCCTCCAGGAGGATATCAGCCTGACTCTTGCCATGATTGGTGAAAAAATAAGGAATTTGCAGGGTTATGGCCTGATTGAAGGTGCAAGCACAAGGCTTCTGGTATATGCGGGCAGGCTCATACAAGAAGGGCTTAACCCTTGGCTTGCCTGCAGGACAGCAATTACACAGACACTGACTGATGATATTGAAATTATGAACTCAATTGAAGATATTATAAAAATGTTTTTTGAGCCTGATGAAACTGATAATATTGACGGGATACAGGATAATACTGCAAAATCGTCTGATAGCAGTATCTCCGTCAAA
>CAZANH010000252.1:0-3691 GCA_964486515.1 uncultured Eubacteriales bacterium | reverse complement strand
GATAAACTTGGTAATCAGAATATAAAGGCATCTTGGTTCAACCCTAGAAATGGAGAAACTAAAACCTTTGCAATAGTGCCTCCTGAAGAAGCTCTTTTTGTTCCGCCTTCAAGTGGAAAAGGCTGTGACTGGGTATTGATACTTGATGTGCTTATAAAAAAAGAAGCGGCTATTGAGGAATAGGATAGAGTGAACTTTCTTGCTCATTTGCATCAGGGTCTATAAGGGGAATTTCTTTTACGGGTATTGGAGATTGAGAGCGAGTAATTGGAATAAGTGTTTAATTTTATTAAAAACTTAACTTCGGGAGGTTACAGCATGAAAAAAACAAATCCCATATGGTATTCAACTACGGAACAATCTGAATGGGAGCAATTGACTCTGGATGTAACTAAAAAAGACAAAGCTTCAAAAGACACCCTGGAATTAACAGACTTGAAATATCAAACTGTTGATGGGTTTGGAGGCTGTTTTAATGAGATTGGCTGGATTGCACTTTCAAAGCTGACTGATGAAAAGAGAAATGAGATATTGGATGAGCTGTTTCTGAAAGAATCTGGCTGTAAATTCAATTTCTGTCGTTTGCCTATAGGGGCTAATGACTATTCTGCAGACTGGTACAGCCATAATGAAACACAAAATGATTTTGAAATGAAAAACTTTACTATTGACAGGGACCGGAAATACTTGCTTCCATACATAAGAGAAGGATTAAGACGCAGACCTGATATGAAGCTTTTTGCATCTCCATGGAGTCCGCCGACTTGGATGAAGTTTCCCAAAGCATATAATTTTGGAACTTTGATTTGGACTAAGGAGAATCTTTCTGCATATGCACTTTATTTTTTAAAATTTGTAGAAGCATACAAGCAAGAAGGAGTAATAATAGATCAAATCCATGTACAGAATGAGCCAATGTCAACGCAAAAGTTTCCTTCGTGTGTTTGGACAGGTGAGCAGCTCCGTGAATTCATAGGTGATTACCTGGGACCTGTTTTTGAAAAATATCATATGGATACGGAAGTTTGGCTTGGTACATTAAACGGACCTGAAACTGATATGAAAAAATTGTATACAGATTATGATGATTACGCAAATCTGGTGCTTAGTGATGAAAAGGCTGCAAGATATATAAAAGGAGTATCTTATCAATGGGCAGGAAAAAATGCTGTGCAAAGAACTCACGAAAGCTGGCCTGAAATCAGGCTGATGCAGTCTGAAAATGAGTGCGGTAGTGGCACTAACACGTGGGAGTATGCACGTTATGTATTCAGACTATTCAGGCATTACTTTGCCAACGGGGTTAACAGTTATATATATTGGAATATGGTTCTGGAACCTGGCGGTACAAGTACCTGGGGATGGAATCAGAATTCCATGATAACCGTAGATTCTAATACCAATGAATTTAAGTACAATCCGGAATTTTATGTAATGAAACATTTTTCCTGCTTTATCAAGCCGAGTGCAGTGAGACTGGGAACTAAAGGGCATCTTACAGGCAACGCCCTTGCTTTTGAAAACCCTGATGGAAGCAATGTGGTTGTAGTTAATAATGGAATGAACAGAGAAAGATTAATAACTGTCAAAGAAAGAGAAGTTGAGTTTACAGTTAGGCTGAAGCCTTATTCATTTAACACTTTTATATTTTAAAGTATTACAGAGTATAAAACTATAGAATACAGGAAGGAAGAATATGAGAAATATTAAAACACAGCTTTTGAAAGTAAGTGCAAATAAAAGATTTTTGGTAAGAGAAGACGGAAGTCCTTTTTTTTGGCTGGCGGACACTGCCTGGGAACTTTTTCACAAGCTAAACCGTGAAGAAGCGGAAATATACCTTAAGAACAGAGTACATAAGGGTTTCAATGTTATACAGGCCGTTGCCCTTGCCGAGCAGGATGGCCTTGATACAGGAAACGCTTATGGAAGAAAGCCGCTGCTAAAAAACAGTAAGGGTGTTTATGATCCTATGCTGCCCGATGAAACTATAGGGGAGAATGGAGATAACTATGATTATTGGAAGCATGTAGATTATATTGTGGATTTGGCTGCTTTATATGGGGTGTATATAGCTTTCTTACCTACTTGGGGTGACAAGTTCTACAAGCTTTGGGGAATAGGTCCTGAAATTTTTGATGCAGACAATGCTCGAGCATACGGAGAATGGTTGGGGAACAGATATAGGGATAAATCCAATATTATATGGGTACTCGGAGGAGACAGAAATCTGCCGGAGGCAAAACACTTTGCAGTGATTGAGAATATGGCAAAGGGGATAAAAAAAGGAGATGGAAGTCGGCATCTGATAACATTTCATCCTAGAGGAGGGCAATCCTCTGCCTATCATTTTCCAGAGGCTGACTGGCTGGACTTCATAATGATTCAGTCAGGTCATGGATACCAAAACCATCCCAATTACAATCATATAACCAGTGAGTACGACAGGCAGCCTGTTAAGCCTGTTTTGGATGGGGAGCCACGGTATGAAGATATTGCAATTCATTTTAAGCCTGAAAACGGCTATTTTGATGATGCTGACATAAGGCAGGCTGCTTATTGGGCAGTTTTAGCCGGAGCCTTCGGACACACCTATGGTCATAACAGTGTTTGGATTATGAATAAAAAGCCAGCAGATGATATTTATATAATGAATTGGAAAACTGCACTTATGCGTCCGGGATCCTCTCAGATGCAGTACTTAAAACAGCTTATTGAATCAAGACCCTTTTTTGAAAGGATTCCTGATCAGGATTTGATAGCGGAAAACTATCCCGGAGCCAATCATCTACAGGCGGCAAGGGGAGATAGCTATTGCTTTGTCTATACCCCCAATGGACTACCAATAAAGGTAAATATGGGCAGGATATCTGGAGAAACTATAAATGCCTTTTGGTACAGCCCAAGAAATGGTGATTCAATCTTTATTGGAGTAGTTCAAAATAATGGTACAGCTGAGTTTACTCCTCCGACAAGTGGAAGGGGAAATGATTGGATTCTTGTTCTTGACGATGCATCACAAGAGTTTGATGCACCAGGGAATATGCAGTAGTATTTTATCCCCTTAAGAGATAGACCAGCTAATTATTGTCAAGGGGTTTTTGAAAAATATTTATAGTATTTTTCAAAAATTTTGTAACTAAAATTAAGCACGACAAAATCGACCCAATATTACAGGTTTACATAATATGAACGGTCTGTAAGAGCATATTAAATTTATTGTATTACAATATCAAGCGGGTTTATTAAACCCTTGTGGTCTCAAATTTATAAGCGTTTTTGCATGTTCCTCAGGCTTTCTTAGTACAAATGGCTTTCTATCCCTCAGAACAGCAAATATTACAAATACGAGTTTATGCATTACGACTATTAATGCTACTTTCTTAGGTTTATTAACACATTTGTTCTGATAGTATTCAAAGAGCACTGGATTTGTCTTTTCACCGTTGCGTTTTTCTCGGATGCTTGCAAGAGCTACCATGTAAAGTACTCTTCTAAGCAGCCTTGCCCCACGCTTGGAGATATGGTTTTCACTTCCCTCAAATTGTCCTGATTGACACACCGATGAATCAAGGCCAAAGAAAGCTACAAGCTTTTTGGGATTCTTAAACAGGCTGAAATCACCAATTTCAGCTACAATAGTAGCAGCAGTAATTACATTTATGCCAGGAATTGTTGAGAGCAATTCTAC
>CAZANH010000251.1:0-3980 GCA_964486515.1 uncultured Eubacteriales bacterium | reverse complement strand
AAATGAGAATGGAATTATAAGGCGAAAGGCCACTACACCCCATAAAGCATAGGAGATGAATTTAGGAGCTTTCTTCAGAGGTAACCGGATAAGTATCACGAAAAGAATTACGTAGCTTGCTGTTAGGCTCATATTCAAAATGGAAATAAACAGTTCGCCCATCATTACACCTCCCTGTGCTCATCAATCAACTTTTTCAACTCTTCGGCTTGATGTTTACTTAATTTAGTTGCTCTCATAAAAGCCGTTAGAAATTTCGGCAAGGATCCTCCAAAGGTGTCCTCAACGAAACGTATGCTTTGATTAGCATAATATCCTTCCTTTTTAATCAAAGATGAAACAATAGTGTTTTCATTTTGAAAGATGCCTTTTTCACATAATTTTTTCAGTACAGTATATGTTGTTGATTTTTTCCAGTTCATTTCCTTTTTACATAGCTTCACAAGATCACCAGAACCTATCGGTTCATTCTGCCAGATTAGTTCTGCAAACTTTTCCTCACTTTCTGTAAGCTTATATATTTCCAACAGTAATCCCTCCTAGGTCTACAAAATACCGACCTTATATTTCAAGTCTATACCTTATAGACTAAAATGTCAATAAGTATTTATGAAGGGGTATTAGTATGTTTTTAATTGTCAAGCACTAAATATCATCTCTATGCTCGCTGATAAAAGCAGCTACATCCTCTGTTAGAATATCGATGGCATCCTCCGGCTCCGTATTGGTGCACAGGCTGATATACATTGGCTCATTGTCAGAATCGCTTCCGCCTGGATCTTCACCTTTTTGAGAAAGCATAATCGCATCGTTGAGGGACAACCTGCCTTCATTACCGGAATCTTTTGAAAATCTCAAAATATACGGCTCATTATTGCTGTTATAATAAACTTCAAGTTCATCATCGGCAATCCTCTGTACAGATACAACATCCTTTCCCAAATCTGCTTCATCCCATATCTCCGGTTTGGAACTCCAATCCAGTTTTACCCTGTATACATTATCGTTAAGAAAATATGCATATCCACCATGTACAGTAATAAAAGCTCCATTAATATCCGCCACTTTTATGGGTTTAATAAGTTCAGTGTTTATCCGGATTATTGGCCTTGGGAATTCCCTGTCATTTGTCCATCCTTCATAATATATGTATCCCTTGTCATAACACAGTTGGCGATGAGTCTGATATCTTGTATTATATGTTTTCCTGTCGCTTCCATCTTCTTTAATGCTTATTAATGAAAAAGTTTTCGACTGCATTACCTCGGTTCCTTCAAAGCCTACAAACACAATTCTGTCTCCGGCCTGTATTATAGTTTCTTCATATTTGCTGGTGCTTACCAGTTCATCCAGAACATCCTTCACTCCATTTTCATCCATTCGGCACAGCGACCCTGCCAAACCATTCATGCCTGATGCTTCCTCCAGGTAATAGGTCCAGCCATCCTTTGTCCATAATTCCCTTTTTCCGGCAGAAGCCTGGACAGTACCGGATGAAGGTATAATCTCAGCCTCTTTTCCCTGTACATCGTAATACTTGCCATTTTCAACATAATAAGTATCACTGAGATAGGCTCCAAGTATTGTTTCACTTGGATTCTTACCGTTAGCCGGGACAGCGTACTGGGCAAAGGTTACCACAATCTCCGCCCCTTCTTTTAATTTGTTTTTGAACACTCCTGCCTCTTCAATTCTTTCTTCAAACACAATATGGATTATCTTATCCGTAAAGTCATAATCGGCTGGATTTCCCGGCGAGGGTATACGTTTTGTCCCTTTCAGGGTAACTGAGTTTACTATGTCATTATCATCCGTCATATCCAGTTCAGTAATAATTCCCTGAACTCTGACTCTTCTTGACATTATTCTTTCTCCACCACCCTTACTATCTTTCTGATCATTATTTGTATCCCCGGACTCGTCTTCAGGCTCCGGCGGTGGACCGGGTGGCTGTTTGGCAGCTACGGTAAGCAGTCCTTTATCATTTTTGCCGTCCCGTTTTAGATGGAAAATAATTGTTAGATCCTTAGTATGCGTAACTTCACCTGTGGTCTCAATTAACTCATGACGGAAAGAAAACCACCCGTTCTCATGGGGTGTAATTTCATCCGCCTTCCTTATCCCCTCTTCTAATTGCCCTCCTCCTTTAGCATCATTAGCAAGAAATGAAAGATACAATTCATTATCTGAACTTTTAAAACGCCCCTCTACCTCGACAATATGTCCGTTCCTATAGTCACTTACTGTCTTTGTTACTTCCAATATATCAGGAATCACAGTTCTCTGTTCATTATTGACAATAGCACCGTCAAACTGCCCGTTGGTCAGCAGTATCACGCCTATGACAGTTAAAATGACAACAACTGCAGTGCCCAGCCAGAACCCACTCTTTTTAAAGCTCATTATCCCCTTTATCCTACTCTTGGTATTATTCTCGCCAAAAGCCAGTAATCCGCAGTTGAGCAATCTGTTTTGCTTTACTGCAAGATTGATAAGAGATGTTGCATATTCTTTTCTTATGTCATGGTCGGATACGGATATGACCTTCTCGTCGCAGGACATCTCCATATCCTTCCGTAATAATATAAAGCTCATCCAAATCACCGGATTAAACCAATGTACGCATAATACCAGTACCGACAACGGCTTTATGAGATAATCAAATCTTTTGATATGTATCAGTTCATGGGTAATAATATGCCTTGGCTCAGATTCTTTTAAGTCCCGTTCAAAAACTGACGGCAGAATAATACGGGGTTGAATCAATCCACACACAACAGGTGTTTGTATCCTGTCCGATGTATAAATTTTAATTTTCCTCTTTAATTTTATCTTTTGACTGCACCGGGAAATCAAAGAGCCGCATTTGTACAGAACAGCTGTTTTAAGCTTGTTCCGCGTGTGAAGATATGCAAACATGCTGAACAAAAACAAGCCCGCCGCCCCTGCCAGCCATATCCACGAGGCGACAAATGCAAACACCTGCAACGGATCAACCGATGCTTCCGGAGCCGGCGAAGGTAAGGAACTATTTATATTGTTACTCAATGCATCACCCGCCATTATCTTAGCAGAGTTATTCCCGTGATTCATGCTATACGATATAATCCGCTCCGTGTCATAGTAGTTCTGGCTTTGAACTATGTTCGTCTGAGGTGTGGGTATTACATTGAATACACTAAACAATGATGAAATGGAAAACGGAATAATCAGCCTCAAAAGCAATATTGCCCACATGGCATAACTAAAAATTTTAGGGAGTCTTCTTCCAAATATCCACCTGAAAAAAATGATTGAAACAGCAACTATTAAAGCTGTAATACTCATATTAAGTACTGCAGCAAATGTACTCTCAAGCATCCTTATTCTCCCTTCCCATATTGCTCTACTATCTTCTTCAGTTCTTCGACGTCATCCTTGCTTAACTTTTCTTTCTGTAAAAAGGTAGTGAAAAAAAGCTTTAAGGACCCGTCATATATCTTATTTATATGTTCTTCCGTTTCTGCATACCTAACCTGTTCTCGTTGTATCAGGGCGCAAACTATTGCATCTTTATTTCTTATAGCTCCACGCTTGCACAACCTCCGGATCACAGTATAGGTGGTTGATTTTTTCCACCCCAGTTCTTCATTTGCCAACTTAACCAAGTCTGTACTTGCCACAGGTGAATGCTGCCAAACTATATTCATAAATCTATATTCTGCATCAAAGATTTTAATTCTTTTCATAAGCAACCCCTTTCCAAAAAATCAAATGAGCTAAACCAATATATAGTTTAACCCATTAAACCTAATTTGTCAATCAAAACCACAAAGTTTTGGCCTTATGGCCTTTCATCTTCACCACTGTTCCATTCCTGAAGGTGAATTGAACATCATCTCTAAAGAACGAAGCCGTGTAAATCAGCAGACACTATGGAGTTACGTAATATTTTCCAACTACTTTTTTAAAGCATAAAGTTCACCTGTGTTAATAATATC
>CAZANH010000250.1:0-2919 GCA_964486515.1 uncultured Eubacteriales bacterium | reverse complement strand
TGCCCTTTTCGTCCGAGCGATATTGAGCAGCGCGAGGGAAGAATACTTCGCCAGGGGAACAGGAATGATGAAGTCTACATCTACCGGTATGTCACAAAGAATACTTTTGACAGTTACTTATGGCAGCTTGTGGAGCAAAAGCAGCGTTTCATTTCTCAGGTTATGACATCAAAATCTGTTTCCAGAAGTTGTGAAGATGTGGATGAAACAGTCCTGTCTTTTGCAGAGGTTAAAGCTCTTGCCACAGGCAATCCCCTGATAAAAGAGAAAATGGTGCGCCCATAAGCGACTGCGTTGTACAGTCCGCGTGGGTATAGTAAAATCCCGCCTTAAGCAAGCGGTAGGGAAAAGAATATCAAGAAAGTGAGGTGAGAATACCCTATTATCCTACAACTTATCCATGATGGGAAACCAAGTGGGGAGTGTAGCATGTTGTTGCAATTAATTGTATTGCAGATGCTCACAAGCGAATAAAGTTCATAATAACCTTGTGAGTATGAGGGTAAAAATTTATACATGAGGATGAAAGCTAGACTGCTTAAATGATAATCAGAGCTTGGGAGTATCTTTTCCTATATGCGAAATGAACTGGAACGCATATAGTCCTTGCAAATGTTCTTCCATTTTGTGCATTTGCGTGATATTTAAGGACAGAGCAACTTTTAGATGAAGTAAATGGTGAAAGTCGCATCCGACAGTATAAAGAGCTTATGTTTTACTATACCTAAATGGGGATGACCTAAACCCGAGAATTCGGGCATGGTTACACAGCTTCCGTAGTAGTTCGAGAAACCTGAATTGACAGGGAATGCCGTAAAACGGATGCGGGAAAGCCGCTCACATGGCGAAGGGAAGCAGTTTACTTTTTTAATACTTACAGAAAGGATGGTGCGAGAGGCACTATGAGAAATCCAATTGCAGTATTGAATAGTCTAAGCGAAAAATCACAAAACGAAGAATACAAGTTTGAAAGACTGTATAGAAATCTATATAACCCAGAGTTTTACCTACTTGCATATAAGAACATTTATGCTAATGGTGGTAGTATGACCGAGGGGATAGATGATTCAACTTTGGATGGTATGAGTAGTAAAAGGATTGATAGGATAATTGAATCTATCAAAAATAAAAGCTACAAACCTAATCCAGCTCGAAGAACCTATATAGCAAAGGCAAATAGCAATAAGAAACGTCCACTTGGCATTTTGTCAGGGGACGATAAACTGGTACAAGAAGTTGTTAGACTAATACTTGAAAGTATTTATGAGCCAAGTTTTTCAAGTAATTCCCACGGGTTTAGACCCAAGAGAAGTTGTCACACAGCTTTAATGCAAATTCAGAAGACTTTTACAGGAGCAACATGGTTTGTCGAAGGAGACATAACGGCGTGCTTTGATAGCTTTGACCATCACACATTAATCAACTTACTTAGAAAGCGTATAAAGGACGAGAATTTTATTGCCCTAATGTGGAAATTCCTTAAAGCAGGTTATATGGAGCAATGGCAATATCATAGAACCTACTCTGGAACGCCTCAAGGGTCGGGAATCAGTCCAATTCTAGCAAATATATATTTAAATGTGTTAGATAAATTTATGTGTGAATATAAGGGGAAGTATGATAGAGGTCACTCGATTCAACGGAAGAAAAATCCTGAATATGAGTGTTTGAGAGGAACTTTTAGAAGGTTCAAGAAGAAGAACAACTCTGTTTGGGATGAACTAACGGTTGAAGAGAAAAAGGCTAGGGCAAAAGAATTAAAATCGCAAAAAGCACATGTCAGAACGTTGACAGTTAATGATCCTTTTGATGAAAACTATAAAGCCTTACAGTATGTAAGGTATGCTGATGATTTTATCATCAGCATTATCGGCAGTAAAGCCGATGCAGTACAAGTAAAAGCAGACATAAGCAGATTTGTATCAGAAGAATTGAAGCTCACTTTGTCAGAAGAAAAAACCAAAATCACACATACATCTCAAAAGGCAAGATTTCTTGGTTACGATATGAAGGTATCTAAAAATCAAGATATCAAGCGTAAAGCCAATGGGGTGAAATCTCGTGTCTATAGTGGGGTATTGAAATTATATGTTCCACATGAGAAATGGGAAAGTAAACTACGTGAGTATGGTGCTATAAGAATCATTAATAATGAGCATGGAAAGGATATTTGGAAGGCCATCCATCGTGGAGAACTGATTAACAAAACAGATATTGAAATACTTTCAAAATACAACAGTGAGATAAGAGGGCTGTACAATTATTACGCTCTTGCGTCTAATGCCTGTGCAATTGGTAAGTTTGCCAGTCTTATGAAGTACAGTATGTTGAAAACTTTTGCGGCTAAATACAGAGCAAAAGTGTCTAAAATTAAGGCGAAGTATGTGGTGAATAATGACTTTACGGTCAAATACCAAACAAATGCGGGTGAAAAACAAGCGGTGTTTTATAACCAAGGTTTCAAAAAGCAGACTAAACCACATTTTGGACAAGTTGACACTTTGGACTATCTTAAAAAATATGATAAACCAAATGCATTAGCTTGGAAAATCAGAAGCAATACCTGTGAACTTTGCGGAAAAAGTGATGTTGATATTGAAATACATCAGGTCAAGAAGCTTAAAGACCTTACAGGGAAGAGCGAGTGGGAAAGACTCATGTTAAAGAAACGTAGGAAAACACTGGCAGTATGCGAAAGTTGTCATGGAGTAATCCACGAATGTGATTAAATCGTAAGATGATAGTAAATGGAGAGCCGTATACGCTGAGAGGTGTACGTACGGTTCGGGAGGGAGTGGGCTACGAGCCCGCTTACCTCATGACATTGATAATGAAATCAGCCGGTTGCAGATACTAAAGACAGCGTATGTAAATCAGCATTATTCCCTTCAGGATGCTTTCACATGGCACTATCCCAAA
>CAZANH010000249.1:0-2956 GCA_964486515.1 uncultured Eubacteriales bacterium | reverse complement strand
GGGAGGCAAGAGATGGTCCCCTGTGCAAGCCATGATTGGAGAGGAAATTGCCAGGTATATACACAGATGGAATATTGAGATAACTGCTTCGGAAAATGATCTTCCAGTTGACCTGATAAAAAATGTGGGTATAGGAGGCAACTATCTGGGAGAGATTCACACGGCGGAAAATTTTAAGGAGAACATCTGGATGCCTCAGTTAATAGAAAGAGCGTTGACACAGGAAAAGGCAGTTGACAGGATGATTGATAAGGCCAGGCAGAGGTGGTCGGAATACATGAAAGAAGAAATACAGCCTAGTGTGAGTGATGAACAGTTCAAAGAAATTGATAAATGGAAGCAAAGTGCAATTAAAGTGTTATCAGATTGAGAATGAATGGAGGTTTTGATATGATAGGAAGAGATATTAGGTTTGCAAGATTTTTGCAGGATGGTGAAAATGCTGTTGTGGTTGCTGTTGACCACGGAGAGTTCTTTGGTCCGCTGCCGGGGCTGATAAATCTGCCCGAGGTTGTTGAAAGCATAAGGGAAGCCGATGGAATTTTGATGAGTCCAGGAATGATTGAGCATTGTAGAAAAACATTTACTAGAAAAAAAAGACCACTGCTTATATCAAGACTTAACTGGGCATCATCATATGCATTCCAGTGGAATTACAATGACTCATACCACACAGATGTAGTAACACCGCAGGAAGCCCTGGCTCTTGGGGTTGATATAGGGCTTGCATCCTGTGTGCTGAAGACGGGGAATGAAAAAACAGATACGGAAAACATAAAGGTTTTTGCTGATATGGTAAAGGCAAAAAGGCACTGCGGGCTTCCTCTTGTAGGAGAGTACTATCCCGTACATAAGGAGGACCTGAGCACTAATGAACTTCATGAACAGGTGGCTGTGGCATGCAGGGTAATGAGTGAAATTGGGGCGGATGCTGTTAAAACATTCTATACCGGCAGAAAATTCAGGGAGATTTCAGCTGCAACACCAATACCGATTCTTGTCCTGGGTGCTGAAAAGATGGAAAGGGATATTGATGCTCTACAGATGGCATATGATGCTGTTAACGATGGAGCCAGAGGAGTTTTCTTCGGTAGAAACGTCATACAGGCAAAAAACCCGACAAACTTTCTAAAGGCACTGAAAAAAGTTGTCAATGAAGGCAGAGAACCTTCCGACGTGGCAAGAGAGTATGAACTACATTAGAGAATTACAATTCAACAGGTACTCAACAAATTTATCTGAAGAATATTTTTCTGAAATGGTTAGCAAAGGCCTCTTGATACCTATAGCGTTTTTTCAGAAAGATATTTCTTCAATTGGTATATAAGGGGGCACTTGAATAGTTTCTATTCTTTAAAACTTAATGACAATAATTTTATCAAAAATATTGACATACTGAATAATATATTGTAATATATAATATGTAGGTGATAATATTTATTTAGGGGGGGAAAAACAAATTGAGGAGACTTCCCAAAATAGGAGTGCTAGGTCTTAGTCTGAAACTTCATGATAGCATGTCACCCGGTCTCAAGGAAGACAGAGGCAGATTTATTAAAAAGACAGTAGATTCGATGAAGGAAATTGCAAAATTTCAATATCCGGGGCCATGCAATACCAGAAAACAGGTCAGTGATACGCTAGATAAATTTAAGTCAATGAATTTAGACGGAGTTCTTGTTGTTTTCCTTACATATGCACCAAGTCTTATTTCATTGAATGCATTAAGGCGTACAAAGCTGCCTTTTGTTATATGGAACACACAGGAGGCAGAAGGAGTAATGCCTGATGATGACACTTCTGTTCTTATGAAAAACCATGGTGTCCACGGAGTACAGGATTTGTGTTGTGTGTTCACCAGAGTAGGGGAGACATTTCATATTGTAAGTGGTCACTATAAGGATTCGGATGCAATAGAAGAACTGAAGAATGTATTCAACGTATTCAAGGCAGCAAGTGTAATTAAAAATTCAAACATAGGCGTTACCGGTTATTCCATGCAGGATATGGGGGATTTCAATGTTGACGAAACCATGCTTACATCTTCAATTGGTTCATCAGTAATACACATTGATGTAAATGAACTGGGAGATTATATAAAGAAGGTGCCTGAAAATGAAATCAAAAAAACAATTGAATCTGACAAAAAAATGTTCATTATAGATAATGATGTGACAAGAGATGAACATGAAGCTTCTGCAAGAATGGAATGGGGCATAAGAAAGCTGATAGAAAGATACAGTCTTGATGCGTGGTGCCAACATTTTAAAGTTTTGAATAACAGTGATAAAATACCATGCCAGCCCTATCTGGCTGTATCAAAGCTTATGGGTGAAGGAATATACTATGCTGCAGAGGGTGATGTTACAGCAGCAGCAGCTTGTATTTTGATGGATTGTATATGCGGATTTGCAGCCTTTACCGAGATGTTTACCATCGACTTTAATGACAGTGCCATTTTTATGAGACATATTGGGGAGCTCAACATATCCATGGCCAGAAAAGACAGGCCTGTAAAGGTTATTGCAAAAAAACCCAACGTACCTGGCAAGACAAGGCCTTTGACACCTGTTTTTTCACTAAAACCCGGTGAGGCGACAATTCTCTCCCTTACCACCGGCAAAGGTGGAAGGATAAAACTGGTTGTGTGCGAGGGTGAGATACTTGACACACCGGAATATGCAAATATGAACTCGCCGCATTTCAAATGGAAGCCAGATGGAGAATTGAAGGAATTTATGAACAGTTATTGCAAAGCAGGTGGCAGCCACCATCAGGCTTTAGGATATGGAAAACATTCAAAAAATATTAGGATTTTTGCTGAGTTGATGAATTTAGAAGTAGAAATATTATGAGGTGTTCAAATATTTCTAGCTAAAATCTAATAAAACCCCATGGATGCCAGCTGTCGAGTTTGCTACTACTAAAAGTATTGAAAGGAGATTATTATGAAAAA
>CAZANH010000248.1:0-7197 GCA_964486515.1 uncultured Eubacteriales bacterium | reverse complement strand
AATTTGAAGTTAATATCGTCCTGTGTCATTTTTATTAGTTTATATTCGGAATATTTTTCACCCATATATTTCTCCTGTATTATACTGTGTTTAATTTGCAGTCCTGCTGACAATTACTTACATTATCAGTTACACTCATTAAATATATTGTATTGATATTATACTACTTTTAACATCCATATACAAATACAAGGTCCCTGTGATATTTTAAAATATCTTGATTTTCCGGTAAAAATGCTGAATTTTTTGTTTCATTCGAATCTTTTCTTAAATCATAAAGTTGCTCATTATTATCACCCATATAAAATTGTGCATATTTATAATATTTAGTAATTATCATTCTTCCTAATTCACTTTCGAGTTTTACTGCTTCTCTCCAATCCCCTATCAGTTTTCCTTCTGCAACAGGCCTGAAGCTTCTCCCTTCAAGGTCTTTTGGTACATCTATCCCTGCATAATCATAAAGTGTAGGAATCAAGTCAAGTCCGTTTGATACAAGGTGTGTGTTATCAACAATTCCGGGAGGCGTTACACCTTTCTGGTAAACAAGTAAAGGGATACGACTGGCTTCATTATAAAACACGGTTTTATGTTCCAGTTTATGTGACGAATCCATATCTCCATGGTCGCTTGTAAATATAATAACAGTATTATCTTCCTGTCCGCTTTCTTTCAGAGCTTCAAGTAACAACCCAATTTTTTTATCTACCATTTCCGTAAGTCTGTTATAAACATACCTGTGTATTCTCCAATCATCTTCAGAATATTTTTCCCTTGCTTCTTTTCTGAATAGCCTTGAATTTATCAAATAATTGACAGCTCCCGGTTCGTCCTGCTGAGGCAAATAATTATCCGGCAGTGGAGGGCAGTTATTTTCTACAAAATCCTTTCCTCCTTCTCTGGCATGGATTAGAAAACTATCCAGATTATCAAGTTCTGTTTTACTATTTTTGATTAACCTTTTGGATTCATCTGATGATGAATAATCCCTTAATGCCATATAACATATGTCATGAGGATTAATAAATGACGTAACAAGAAAAAACGGCCTATCTTTCTTTTGCTTAATAAAATCACAAGACTCCTGAGCAAGAGTATCTCTTTCATCATTTGTAAGTATGTCAAATCCCAATTCATCCGCAGTAAATTCAGGTAGATGCTGCTTTCCACCATACATGACATCATATCCTGCATTTTTCATAATATGCCCAATTCCCTGTTTCTTTAATTCTTCGATTTTTTCAGGAATAATTTCACGAGTATCATTACTTTTCAGATTAATAAAACCAGGCATCTTCCCTGTAAATAAACTGAACCTTGAAGGGCAACAAACAGGATCGGTACAATATGATCTTTCAAAACGTATACCATTTTGAGCAATATAATCCATTGCCGGGGTCTTTAGATATTGATTGCCTGTACAACTCATCATTGATGCACTTTGTTGGTCCGTAATAATAAATAAAATATTTGGTTGTTTAGTAGACATAATAAATCCCCCAGTGTTTATCAGTATATTATTTATAAATTTTAATTAATATTTTATACAGCAACCTTGTTTTCATAAAGGTTAATTCCTACTTCTATTATAATACTTTTTCTGATATAATCTTTATATAAAAGCAACCGAAGTTTATATAAATTAAACATTTAAGATTTGACAAACAATTAAATATACAGGGGCCGCCATTAGCTCCCCTCCTTATAAAAGGATGTATGTTTTTTATGAAACGAATTATTCATATAAATGAAATAAATCCAAATATCAGATATGCCTCATTCCACGATTTAAAACCGGGATATGACAGTTATTTCAGGCACCTGCGCCATTATCAGATGATATATGTTTTTAAAGGTAAGGGAGAATTTGTTAGCCCATGTAATTCATATATCGGAGAAAAAGGGAATTTGTTTTTATGGCCAAGTATGGAAGCACATAGAATAATTTCATCCAAAGAATCCCATTTGACAGTTTTTGGGCTGCAATTTGATTTGACTGAAGATTCAAAAGATAAAATTTACCCGGTTTCCTGGATCTCACCGGCAAATTATGATTCTTCATATGCAAATGAAAACATTGAAATATCAGAAATTCCCGAACTTCCAACCGTTTTTTATCTGGACAATATACTGTTCTATGAGAATCTTTTGTTTGAACTTGTAAAAGAGTACAGAAGCAAACTTGCAAACAGCATAGATATTTGTGAATCTATTTTAAGGACTATACTTGTTTATACTTTCAGGAATTATTTATATTACAGGCCGAATAAACAAAAATCAAGTATAAAAGAAATTATACAATTTATATATGATAATACGGATAAGAAGTTAAATAATAAAATAATATCTGAAAAATACAATTATCATGCCAATTATTTAAACAGATTATTTAAGAAATTTACAAACCTGTCTCTTCATCAATTCGTTATTAATGCCAAACTCAATAAATCTATTGAATATATGCAGACAACGGATTTAACTCTCACCCAGATATCCGACAGGCTTGTTTTTTCCAGTTTAAATCACTTTTCAAAACAATTTAAAGATAAAACAGGCATTTCACCTTCATCTTTTAAAAATGGCAATATTAGGTAACGCACTCATATTTATTTAAATACGTATAATGGCCTGAATAGTTACCTTAGGAATGACGGAATAATAACACCTGATTTTGAAGGGAGGAATTTTTTGATAGTGCAAGGCGGAGGATTGAGTAATACTGCCGTATTACGATTGACGACAACATAGCAATATCGGAAAATAACAGCTTCAAAAATGGGAAGTTATTGTTTTGTCATTCCTTAATTAATCACCGAATTTCCTTGCAGCCTTTAACATATAATAGACATTTTCCGCGGGGACATCATCCTGTATGTTATGAGAGGTAGCAAAAATATATCCCCCATCCCTATTCATTATTTTTATTAACGCCTCAACGCCTTCTTCTATTTCCTCCTTTGTTCCAAAGGGCAATAATTCCTGAGTATCAAAACCACCATGGAACACTATCCTGCTGCCATATGTCTTCTTCAGTAATTCTGGACTCATATTTGTTGCCTTTGGCTGTATCGGATTCAATATATCCACACCACATTCTATTAAATCATCTATTATTGGGAATACACTTCCGCAGGAATGATGTAGGAAGGCAGCCCTGGTCAGCTTTTTTGTATATTCAACCCTTTCTTTAAAGTATGGTTTAATTAGTTCCCTGAACATCTTCGGTGATATTAACAGATTATCCTGCGTCCCAAAATCATCTCCACATGAAGTGTAATGAATATATTTACCTAGTTTGCCATAGTACTTTTTTATTACTTTTATCTGGTAGTTAAAAATTATTTCAATTAACTTTATTACAAATTCCTTATCAACAGCCATTTTCAAGAGGAAATCGTCATATCCGCACAGCCAGCAGCCCATTTCCAATATTCCATACACCGGATGTTCAGCGCATATCACATAGTCTGTTTCGTTATACAGCCTTTTTGCCTCATTTGCATATGACTCAATTTCATTCATATCAACCGAATCCGGGTCAGGCCATTTATATTTTTCAAGGTCATCCACGGTTGCGTTTTTTAACGGATAATTCACTATATCCCAGTACATACCGGTAAAAATACGTCTTATACCCCATTCATCCACATATTCATTTTCAGAAATTTCCCTGTATTGGGAATCCTGTGGTCTTAAAATTGTCCCCACTGAACGCATGTCAATATCAAAGTATTCCAGCAGCTTATTATCAAGCCTTCGTACCCTTCCAAAAGGTATTCTTTCCCTTTTTTCCGGAACCTCAAACCCAATAAAATCCATCAACTTGAACATGCTTTGCCCTTCCATACTTGAAAGAGGATTCCCTCCCATATCAATCAGCAATCTGTCCGGTTTTTCATGCTTTAATATTTTTTGAAAATCATTCCTTCGACTCATGATATTCCCCCCGTAAATTTTTTTACATACTTATGCAACATAAAATCCTCCACCTCTACAGGTGGCAGGTAAATACATAACCTTACAATGCTATTAAAATAAATAATAGGTTAAGGAGTTTTTGACAGCTAAATCATATTTACATTCTAACATTTTTCGTGATGCTTTTCAACATAAATATTACTATTGACACCTTCTCATCTACTTGAAGTTATTATTCACAGGCCTTCTCATCTACTTGAAGAAATATTTTAATGAAATACATAGCATAAGGTTCTTAAAAGCTGTTTTCGAAGCAAATATAAGGTCAAATCACTGTTTGAGATGAATGTTTTCACACATTATTAATAATAAGCATTCAGCGAGTTTGCTTGACATGTAAGGCTGAATATACAGCCTCTTGATGACCGCAGCGTTTTTTTAGAAAAGTATTTCTTCAATTAATATATAAGGGGGTACCTGAATAGACCTAAATATACACGAATAGTAACAAATAAATATTTTTTAATTATTGTTCTCGTTGCACGGTAAAAAACATTGTGCTATAATGACATGGTTAAAATATTTCAGGCGTCTTAAGACAGGGAGGCCGTAAATAACATGAGTACAAAAGCGAAAAAAAGCATAAGGAGAAGGACGGGTAGTAATAGAAGAGTAAAAAAAACATTATCGATTAAGAAAATTGTTTTATCTATAGTAAAAATTTTATTAGTCCTTATCATAGTTGTCGGCTGTGCTCTCGCAGGTGTTTTAGGCGGAGCCGTTTATGGTTATGTAAAAAATGCCAAGCCAATTAAAAATGAGGATTTTGATATCAAAGCACTTACTTCCTTTATTTATGACTCTCAAGGCAATCAGATAGCAGAACTTACAGGCAGAGAAAATAAAAATCGGAAACTTGTTTCATATGACGATACTCCTCAATATCTCAGGTATGCTATTGTTGCTATTGAGGATGAGCGTTTTTACACACATTTTGGCATTGACCTGAAAAGGACATTCGATGCCGGCATTAAATATATCTTAACTGCAGGTTCAGGCGAACACGGCGGCAGTACAATAACACAGCAGGTAGTAAAGAATATTACACAGTGGACAGAAAGGTCCTTGGAACGAAAAATCCAGGAGCAGTGGAATGCCATACAGATCGAACGTCGCTGGGAAAAATGGCAGATTCTACAAACATATATGAATATAGTATATATGGGTAATAATTTTTATGGCGTACAATCAGCCTCAAAGGCATATTTTAAAAAAGACGTAAGCCAGCTTTCACTTGCAGAGAGTGCATTGCTTGCTGCTATAATTAATCTTCCTGCAATATACAATCCGTTTACCGAAGATGGAAGGGAAAAAGCGTTAGGCAGGCAAAAACTTGTTCTTAGCAATATGCTCGAGCAGGAATTTATCAGCCAAAAGGAATATGAACAGGCATCGAAGGAAAAACTTGCGTTTGCAGAACCCGAAACACCTGATTTTTCGCTGCCTGTCCAGTCATATTTTGTTGATGATGTAATAGATGAAGTGAAACATGACCTTATTAAGGAATATGACATGTCTGAAGAAAACGCACTAAGGATTATTTATAATAACGGTCTTAAAATAGAGACTACACAGGATCCAAAAATACAAAAGATTATTGATGAAATTTATACTGATGATAAATATTTTTATCTTAAGAACAATGAGGCTGCTGAAACGGGTGAAACCCCACAGGCTGCAACAGTAGTAATCAATCCGTATAATGGAGCTATTGTCGGAATGTACGGAGGCTATGGTGAAAAAAAGGGGAGCAGGACTTTAAACAGGGCAACACAGAGTGAAAGACATCCTGGTTCAAGTTTCAAACCAATTGCCGTATACGGCCCAGGTATTGACCTTGGTATTATAACCGCAGCAACGGTTATTGATGATGTTCCCATATATATGAACCATCAGGAACCTGAAGTCCTTTACCCGGTTAATTACAATGATGAAGTTTATGACGGGCTTACAACTGTACGCAATGCACTTAAGGCATCGGTAAATGTTGTGGCAGCACGTGTATGGAGGGACTGGCTCGGATATAAGAATTCCGTTGAATACCTGAAGAAAAGCGGTATAGACCGCTCAGAAGGCGTTGATAACAATACTGTTTCATTTGCTCTTGGAGCTTTGAATGATGGTGTCAATCCTCTTTTGATGGCTGCAGCCTATGTGCCTTTTGCAAACAGAGGCATATATTTCGAGCCCCATACCTATAAAAGGGTCTATGACAGTGATGGGAAACTTCTACTTGAGAAAAAGCCTGAACACCACACTGTTTACCAGGAAACAACTGCATATATTATGACTGATATTCTGAAGGAAATTGTTTCAGGACTGACATCAACCTATCCTCACACAGGAACCGCATACGGCAGAATCAAAATACAGGATGGTAAAATGCCTGTAGCAGGTAAAACCGGAACAACAAGCGATTATATTGACAAATGGTTTGTAGGATACACACCTTACTATGTTTCAGCTACGTGGTACGGGTATGATAACAATATAAGACCAATTGAAATTGAACAGGGTGAGTACGGTCAAGCACAAATCCTGTGGAATGCGGTAATGGACAGGATACATGAAGGCCTTGAAATAAAAGATTTTAAGCAACCTGCCGGTCTGGTAAGGAGAACAATATGTATATATTCCGGAAAAATAGCAACTAATCTCTGTAAGCATGATCAAAGGGGAAATGCCACAAAGGAGGAATTATTCATAAAGGGCACCGAACCGCGGTACGGGGATTTATGTGATGTCCATGTTCAGGCATCAGTATGTACTGCCAGCGAGGATATCTGGGGACGTAATCTGCTTGCTGGTATTTATTGTCCTGTTGAAACCGTGATAAATAAGGTCTTTATACAACGTCCCGAACCTTATATGCCTTTAAATCCGGAAGATCCGTACCCCACGGACTGGAAATATGAACTGCCTGCAGGTGAATATTGCACTGTGCACGGTGCCCCTGAAACAGAACCGGAGCCGTCAGATGAAGAGAATCAAAATTCTGATACGGGCACAGATACAAATTCAATACTTGATGACTGGAATCCGGCCATGAATGATGATTGAAAGTATCTATTCACAGCACTTCTCATCTACTTGAAGAAATATTTTCATGAAATACATAGCGTAAGGTTCTTAGAGACTGTTTGTGAAGCAATGTTAAGGTCAAATCATTATTTGAGTTGAATGCATTCCCGTTATATTTTTAAGCATTCAGCGAGTTTG
>CAZANH010000247.1:0-2039 GCA_964486515.1 uncultured Eubacteriales bacterium | reverse complement strand
CGGACGATACAGGTGAAGCCGCTATCGTTGCCCGTCTTTTTCCTGATGGTGTGCTCCTGTCAACGTAAAACGAGATTATTTGAAGTCCTAAATCAAAAGTATATACATTGTCATTTTGCGGTAATGAAGATGATAATTATTTTTTGCTCTTGCTGTACTTCAATTCGTAATTTGATGTTCATAAGAGGAATATGATGAAAATAAGAGATATTTAGAGTAATATAAAACTAATTTAAATTTAATCCAGCTGGACAGCCAAAAACATATATAATATGATATTTCTGAAAAATTATATTTCGGAGGTATCAGAAGATGGTAATAAGTAGACAAGATAAGGAAAGAGTATTAGAAGCTATCAGAAAAGGAACAATAGATGCAGCGGATTTAAGCTTTCCAAACTTGATTGATGAAATAATTCTTAAGATGAAGAATGAAGGAATACTTGAACTATTGGAAAATGTGTTTTCTGATAAGAGATCCAGTAACAAAAACATACCATTTCACCTTATACTGGCATTGGCAATTACAGCAAAGATGAAAATAAAAACCAGCTTGACCGACATTCCATTCGCCATCACAAATGCAGAGACATTATCAGAGATCGGTTGGAATATATGGGATAATGAGAGAGGTTTGAGGGAAGGTCTTATGAGCGAAGGAACCCTCCGTAACCTTGTAAAAAAGTATACTGTTGATGAACTTATAACCGCTTACAATGCTTACGTTCAGGATGAAGTTTTTGTTAAGGGAAATATTGCTCCTAATATACATATTCTTGACTGTACCAAACTTGAAGTAGAATTAAGCAATATTAACTATGAAGGTTCAGAAGTAATAAATGATGATGGTAAAAGCAAAAGAGGATATAAGCTGTCTTCACTGCGCGGAATTACAGGAGATACCGGTATTCTTGAAGAAATAAGATTTGGGAGCATCAAGCAACACGACCTGGAATTGAGCAGGGAAATGGTACTGAATAGTAAAATGCTCAAACCCGGAGATATATTGATTAATGACCGTGGTTTTATTTCTAGAGATCTTATGAATCAGTTGAAAAATGAAAGAAAGGTTGATACTTACATTCCTCTTAAGAGCAATATGGAGGCATTTGAGCAGGCGGTATCAATAGTAAACGAGGAAAACAAATGGAAGGCTCATCCAAATAAAAAAAGAAAGAAACAAAAAATTGCTTTCGTGGGATCACTGGGCAGTTACTGGAGAGGTACAGAACCTGAGAATGATGTAGAAATAATTGGTTGCGTAGTTTATGACGCCAAAAAAGATGAATACCATGTATTCGTCACTACTGATACAACAAAAACGGCAAGGCAGATTATTATGACATACGAACTAAGGCCTGAAATAGAAGAGGATTATCGTCAGATAAAGGACTTTTGGAAAATAGAGGACTTCAAAAGCACAAAGCAGAACTTTATTGCATTCCACATTGTGATGGTGCTGACAGGCTATTTATTCTTCCAGCTTTGCAAAGGCATGGAAGAAGGTGAGAAATATGCAGGGAAAAGTTTACCAGTAGCAATAAAGAAGTATGTAGAGGATGGTTCCAAGTCCGTAATAATATATTCAGGACAGTACTTTGGTATTTTTGGCTTCCTGGAGTTTATTCAGTTGTATTCGTCATGCGGCACAGAAGTGAAGCAGTGCCTGGATCCGATTCTGGCTAAAGTATAACATGAAAAAGGAGCTGGTGTTCAAATTACGAATTGAAGATTATTATAATTATATTTTTAACACACTAAGACATATAACAATTTCCTTTTGTTATTTATAAAATTCATACCAATTTTAAGTTAACGATTTTTGAAAAAGTAAAATAATTCATATAGTATATGGGAAGGAGTAGTAACTACATTTTTACTTCTAGTCAAATATTAACAAAAGCAATTGACTATATGCAAATAGTATAGTACAATATCACTGAATTAGTTAACAGATGATATTACAAAAGATAATAAAGATAAAGGAGTATAAATCATAGTGAATGAGATAGATTTAAGTGAAATTATAAGCATATTGAA
>CAZANH010000246.1:0-3740 GCA_964486515.1 uncultured Eubacteriales bacterium | reverse complement strand
TGTACAACTCCTCCCTGTTTGACATTTTGGAATTTGTCTCAAGTGGTTTGAACACCCTTTTTTCAAGTATACAATTCTTCATATCATATGGTATGGGACTAGGCTCATGCAGTAATTCCTGCCTGCCGCCTATTCCGTCTGATGCTATTTCCGCAAAAATATCCTTTGCCATTTTTATATATTCCTCCTCACCGCAGATGCAATGATTCTTCTCTTTGAATGTTTTTTCAAATGAATGAACTGTTTCAGACTATTTATATTGCTGTATAAAGAGATTTTATCGATTTTGTAGATGATTGCGCTCTTAGCGCCTAATAATATGCATTAGCTATAAATATATCTCTTGCCCACTGAGCCCATTCATCCTTTACATCTATATCCTCCCATGCAGGATAATCCTTTGCGATAAAACCTCCATTAAATTTTCCAAAGCAACTCAGCATCTTCTTTGCGCTATTTTGAATCAAGTTTTTATCACCTGTCTGCATTACTTTTTGAATATCTACAGGACACCAAAAAGTAACCCTTCCCCCAAACTCTTTTGAAAGTTTTTCGACTCCAACCAGTTCGGGCTGGTCAAACTGAAATACATCCACACTCACCTCTATAAAATCTTTGATTATATCATATACAAAACCACATGAATGTACAAAAAACTTCATTCCAAGCTCGTGAGCCCTTGAGGCAAGAGCAGCATAAGCAGGCTTGAATATCTTCCTGAAGGTTTCAGGATTTATAAGGAGCGACTCTTGAGTTCCCCAATCATCATAAACTATAACTGCGTCAAATCCATTTTTGGCTGCTTTTTCAATAAGTGTCAACGCCAGTGACTTTACCTTTTTTAGAAGCTTTAGGACATTCTCCTCTTCCAAAATCACATCCATAAGGAAATTATCTATTCTTCTCAAATTTAAAGGTGTTGCAAACAAAGATACGGGAAGTGCACCTAGTAAAAACCTTCCCTTGTTTTCTCTAAAAATTTCAATCAACTCAGATTCATAGCTCTCATCATAATCGGGCATTTGATAACTGTCAAAATTCTCCCAACCGTCTTGCAATATACCTTTTATACATTCACCTTTGGTCTTTCCCTCAAGTCTACCAATTATATTACCAAATTGATCTCTTCTCATTTCACCTTTAAAGCCGGGTACAAGCTTTAAATCATCCTCATAATACCCCCATTCACTTTTATTGGCATACTCTTTGTTTACAAGCCTAGCGGATAAAATCCAAGCTATATCTTTTTCATGTGGCTCATTAAAATCAAGCCCTATCCTCGGGGGATCATCAAATTCAATAATTTTTTTTATTATGTCCTTATTTTGTTGAATAGACATATTTTAATTTCTTCCTTTCATTTTTAAATTTTATTAACCTTTCCTCTTTATCTTGTTTCAAATCTCACAAATTCTGCTAGTCAGGTTTTGGTCGGTTCAAATTTATGTTAATATTTTAAAATTTAATTTATAGTACTTCTTAGTCTTTCCAAAAGCTTTTTACCTTCTTTTATTGAATGTGCCCACATTTGTAAAATAACATTTTTCTTAGGCCAACCCTCTTTATAAAGCCTTTTGATAAAATCTTCCTGCCATTTACTGTCTTCTTCATTGTAAAATGCATGTAAAAGCACCATATTTTTGGGGGCACGTTTTGCAAGACTCCACAAATCATGGTAATTGCTGTCATAGTCTAGTCCGGTTACATAAGGATTTTTGAAAAATTCATTAATCACTTCATCATATGTACCGCAGTAATGGATCCTTCCGCCTCCAATAGCTTTCATAAACCTCATGTCCCTGGGCAGTACGTGATCCAAATACATTTTTGGACTTATCATATGTACAGAACAGTTGCTTATTCTTGCAGTACCTTTCCATAACGCTCCCCAATCCAAAAAATATTTCTTATCATTGCTTATCATATTTTTAAGCCACAAAGTCAAATCAATCATGTAATCAGTTATAACATCCAAAAGTGCTTCTACTGCCTCTGGGTTATCATAAAAGTCTGTCAATATGTCATTGCCCCTTATAAGGTGTGCGGAATTAAATGCACTTTGTATATCAGGATGCTGGATATATACACCTTCCGGCAAATTATTCAAAAAAACTTTTGTCCATTCCTTAAGCTTTCCGTACCATCCTGCTTCAAGTGAAGGCTTTTTAATATCATAAACGTCTTCTGCGTTTTTAAGCACATAACTGCCTGCACACGGCAAATTATTTTCAGGTATATACATGTCACAGCCAAATGCTGCAGCCACTTGAGCAGTACCAAACTGCACCCTGACACTCGGAACACGGTCATCCCCCATTTCAATATGCGGCTTTAGCGCATCCAATTCGGACTTTAGCATCACCATGGGATCTTCTAACCGTTCTTCCCATGTCGGCATACCTTCCATTGGAGTATTAATTATAAACATCGGTTCACAGTTATCAGTGTCTTCATTCATTCTTCTGTATTTTTTATAGATATCCTCAAATCTTGATAATTGAGCCTTTCCCAATTTTAATTCCTTTTTCAGGTTCATTCGTTGTACCTCCCGTTTTTTCCATGTAGTATTATAGATAAAATGAATATTTAATAAGTTTATTGACTCATTCAATAACAATATTTACGAATACATTTTTAGCTTCATCATCTTCCAATTGAGCAAAAATTTTCGCCTTATTGTTATAGATTTTATCTGCACTTTTATAACTTACAAGCTTTTTTTGGGCATCCAACGGATTAATAACTATTTTTTCCCCGCACAATATCACATCCAATAAGTCTTGCAGGTCATAGTACTTTAGTATGTCAGGTATAATAATACTTTGGGGCCAATGAAATGGGAACTGTTCAGTCATAGCTTTATAGTTCACAAGCATATCCCATAAAATCAGTTTTTGGAATCTCCTTGCAAATAATGATGTATGAATTGCAACAATAGCTCCAATTCCTCTCCCAGCAATAATAATTCGATTTTTATCTACATCCTCTCTGTTTTTTAAATAATTCAAAGCAGCAAGTGCATCTCTTACTCTAAGTCCCATTATAGGGTTGCCGCTTGATATGGATAAATATGTCAATATCCTTTCTATGTCGTTCCACCAAGCCATATCATAGGATGTTGGCTGAGGTTTCAACTCACCCAAACCACTAATGTCAATACTTAATATCAGTGGTTCACTTTCTATATCTTCCCTTTCAAGAAATCTTCCGGCTTTACCCAAGTAATCTGAATGATAAAACCCCTTCCACTTTCCATATTCATCAATAAATAGCATCGCAGGTCTTTTTTTAGTAATTTTATTATTTGAAGACCTAACACGTTTATATAAAAGCCCGGGAACATGGACTGAATCTTCTATATTGATATCAATCTTTTGAAGCTGATGCGACCATCGTACAGAGGGGTTTTGTTCCTCCCATACACTACTGTAATAATAATCATATTCTTTTAATCCTAAAACCTTTCTAGCTTTTTCTTTTAAATATTCCCTTTTTTTATTCTCTTGAGGAAAATCTCGGCTGTCTTCAAGCCTTTGTCCTTCCAATTTGTTAACAGTAAACATATTTACATTATTAGAGGGATAGCATTTTAGTTTGTCAGCAGGTTGTATCTTAATGTCCTCTTTTTTGATTACAAGTGGTGACTTATCCTCTTTTTTAATAATACGATTCATCCATTGAACCACTTTGCCCGCCATTTCAACTGTATATGCATGACCACTATCTTGTTGAATATATAG
>CAZANH010000245.1:0-3864 GCA_964486515.1 uncultured Eubacteriales bacterium | reverse complement strand
TTCTCATTTCTGATAGCCATTTGATCTGAAGATTAGCCGGAGTAACAATAAGAGCATTGTCAAGCTCACCTCTTGCATCCAGTTCTTTCATAATAAGCCCGGCTTCTATAGTTTTTCCCAAGCCAACTTCATCGCAAATGAGTATTCTTCTACGGTATGAGTTTATAAACTTAATGAGAGGTTTATATTGATACTCATAAAAAACGGTTTTGGACGTATTCATAGCATAGATATTATTCTGGATGCTACTACTATTGCTGATCTTCAAGAAGGTTAATGCCTTCTGAAAATCATGGTAATACCCAAAATAGTTACCCAGAAGATTATCTTTCACAGAATTTTGACCAATATATGGCATCAGTTCTTCTTCAGATACATACATGATCTTTTCTTGGATTGCTATCCCGTAGTACGGCTCTTCTCCAAGAAACTCAATGCTGTGAACAAAGCCAATATCTTCCATCTTATCTCTTCTTCTTACTTTATCTCCAACTTTAAACTTTAATTCCATTTTCGGTTATTCTCCAATATTTCATCCTCTGTATACTCTTTTCGCTTGTGCTTGTATTCAACAACTTGGCAGTCTTTGGGTAGCTTGTAATGTTTTATTATGTACTCTGGATCTTGACTTAAGCCATAGGCTACAGCACATCGATGGTATGGTGCATCCAAGCTCCAACTAGGAGGATTCTTCAGCTGCTGGATCGAGTGATTCTTTACAATATCATGAAAGGGAGTTTTTTTGAACACATCCAGTATAATCGAGCTGTTTGAGGCACCCCCGCTTGCCAATATCTTCATATCATGAAATGGCTTCATGGACTCATCCCCTATGCGTTTTTGCTTACAATCATGCCATACACCTGAATTGATGAAATCATCAAATATCTTTTGGTAGTGATCTCGGATGATAGTGTCTGGTGTGTCGCTACTGTTTACTTCCGCCTCGATATCCATGAAACCTCTGTATACGATCTTTGCTCCCAGCATATCGCTATGTATTGTTGACTGATTCCGGTTCAAACTAAATACAGTTAAATCTGTAGTACCAGCACCAAAGTCATATAAAGCATAGACGCCAGGTTCTGATAGTCTCTTATGAAAATCTACAATCTCCGCAGCAGATTCTGGTATTATCTCACTAAACCTTCTTTTGTGGACTCCTCTTTTTGCTACATCGTTGTTTTTGGCTGCTGAAATCTCAAAATCAGAAAAGCAATTGTCATCAGCAAGATACTCAGCCAATACCAGCACTTTGTTAAAAATCTCAACTATGATGTTGTTATTCATTTTTTCCACAGGTAAACATACAGAATATACGAAACTACATTTATCTTTTAAATTTAGTTCTCTTTTAATCATATCCCGAGCTGTACAAAATAGATAAGCAAGATATGAAGCAGCCATAAGTACATCGGAATCTTTTAGACTCTTCTCAAAAAGTGATGTTTTCAGCCTATCAAATCGAGAACCATCAATTTGTGATAGAGCTTCAACTCCAAAGTACAGCTGATTGCCCTTCTTTACTACAATGCTGGGCATTGACCAAGTTTCATAACCTTCACAATTAGATTTTCCCCTCATGGAGTTAAAATGCAAAACGTGAGGTGTTTTGTCTCTGGCAGTTTGGTAACAAATCTTAGTTCTGCTTGTTCCAAAATCAATTCCCACGTAAACAGTAATTTCCTTTTTTATGAACAAAGTACTTACCTGCGAAGTGCCAGAAATCTGTTCTTTTCGAATAATCTCGGATAGCTCACTATATTCATATCCTTGTTGTCTATTCACATTTTTTTCTTTATCATGATTTATCTTGAGGTAAGCAACATCCTGCGCCTTACTGTGATAGTTAACCATATTGTGAATACTATGAGGAGAGTCATAATGTTTTGTTTCTAATGATGTTTTTTTATTTGTCTCAATGGTTCTATCAAACAAGAGTAGGTTGTTTTTCCTTTTGGCTTTATAAGTATCTGCTCTAACTGTATAGTAATCTATACAATTGTCATACGTGCAAAGCAATTTGTTATCATCTGCGTTGTATTCGATGCTCCGGTAACTGTGCTGTTCATGTAAGTCTTCTTTCTTAAGTGTTTGGCAACAATATATGATGTAGTCGTCTAACTGCCAAATCTTAATAGTCCCAACCGAGTCCAGTGTTGCAAAGTAAACATCGTCTCCCAAAAATGAAGTACAATAAATGCTGCAAGAATGTCCATCACGAACTTCAAGAAAGCTCATCATTCCAGCTTTTTTCTTCCAAACCCAAAAACTACTGTACTTTAAGCTATAAAGTATCCAGATATTCCCAGATGCGCTTTTTGCTATTTTAAAATGCTCTTTATCTGCTTTTTCCTGTAGTTTAGCAGGTGATAGTATTTCTGAATGAACCGCATCCTGTTTTATCGATGATATTTTATCATCTTCTTGTTTATATAATTGCAAATCATGTTGATTCACGGGATATACATCGATTATGGTTTCTGGCTTGATCTGTATAACTTCATTATTTATGATCAAACATTCATTACCATTTCTATTCCTTTGATAGCCAAACGAATCTGGCTCAGGATAATCTTCACAATGTTTTAGTCTGATGTACTCAGCCCCTTTTTGCATCCATACCCAGGGAATTGTTTTATATGTGTTAACAAGTAGTTTATCTTGCACCAAGTAAATACATCCATCAGCATGCCTAACTTTAAACAGCTTTCTTTGCTTGCAATCAAAGACTCTAGGCGCAATGTCAAGAAAAAGAAATAGTAAAGTGTTACTGGGCTTACTAACTCTTATATATTTTAGCTTACCATCAATACTGATATTTTCCGTATTGGAACCACCCACAATCCATAATCGTGTTACACATAGATCTGGATTATAGCAAACTTCGATATTGCTATTGCTGTATACAACACCTTCTTTCATAGATTCTCCCCATGCCGTAAAACTGAGTTATTCATATTAATATCATCGTTGAAAAAATGTTTAAGTGTTAAGTTCCAGTGTTGCTGGTACCCCACATCGTTATTCCTCAATTAGATTAGTACATCTGATCTGCCTCTTTTATCACTGTCTATGTCAGTCCAAGAGAACAGTCACATTATTTTCATCTTGGTAGAACAAGTCAAGAGTTTTTTTCCAGTTTCCATATGATCGATTAACTAAAGGCATGCAAAACTGGTGGAGAATGCATTCAGCTAATAGTACACAAACTTGATCTCAAGTGCAGATACTGCTTACTTCTCACTAATATTTTCAATTGGATCGGATAAAGATAGTTTTTCTGTCATCCGGTGTAGGATTAACCAACACTCATTACACCCAAGTACTTACGGAAGTCATTAATGTAAGGTTTTGACTATACTCTTGAAAAGTAGTACACTTAATCTGTTGCAGCGCTTCACCGAATCCGAAAAATCGTCTTCTTCAGAGGATTAGATAGAGCTTTTCTCATGTTTGTTCTTTAGCCAGCGGCAAACCCCGGCAACATATCAGGTTATCATCAGAATTATGTCGCCCATAAAGGGCTCCATGGAGGGGGTGTACTGCGGTGTCCGAGGGGTTCCGCTTCGCTGCACACCCTCGCTATATTCTAACGCCCACAGTGGGCTTGATCTGGTTTGTCCGCCTTTGCCCGAGGGGTTCCGCTTCGCTGCACAACCTCGCTATATTCTAATGCCCACAGGGGGCTTGATCTGGTTTGTCCACCTTTGCCCGAGGGGTTCCGCTTCGCTGCACACCCTCGCTATGTTCTGACGCCTACATGGGGCTGAAAGATGCCAGGCGGCTGCTTTAGCTGCCGTGTCTCGATGATCAATACGGTCAAGCAAGATGATTTCCGCTTGGCTTTAGCCAGCGGCAAAC